>NZ_JBXASW010000059.1:0-36647 GCF_058809745.1 Variovorax sp. MPBD4-3 | reverse complement strand
CTGCCGCCCCTGCCGCCGTTCCCGCCCATTTCCAGACCTTCCTGGCTTTCGACTACGGCCTGAAGCGCACCGGCGTGGCCAGCGGCAACCGGCTGCTGGGCACCGCCACCCCGCAGGCGACCATCAAGGCCGAGGGTGCCGACGCCCGCTTCGCGCAGGTCGAGTCGCGCATCAAGGAATGGCAGCCCGACGCGCTGGTGGTCGGCGTTCCCTATCACCCCGACGGCGCCCCGCACGAGAACACGCGCCGCGCGCAGAAGTTCGCGCGGCAGCTGCGGGGCCGTTTCAATCTCCAGGTGTTCGAGGTCGACGAGCGCTACAGCACCACGGAGGCCCTGTCGTCAGGCGCCCGCGATGCCGATGCCGCCTCCGCCTGCATCATCCTGGAGCAATTCCTGAGGAGTCTCACGTGAGTTCAATTCCCGATGCCGAAGCGCTTTACAAGACGCTGCTTGCCGGCGTAAAGACGCTGATGCGCCCCGAAACCAGGCTGGTCGGCATCACCTCCGGCGGCGCCTGGCTGGTCGAGCGGCTGCAGAAAGACCTGGGCCTGCCCGGTGCGCCGGGCGTCATCTCGTCGGCCATGCACCGCGACGACTTCGCCCGGCGCGGCCTGTCGGCCAGCGCGCAGACGTCGCTGCCCTTCGACGTGAACGGCACCGACGTGCTGCTGCTCGACGACGTGCTCTACACCGGCCGCACCATCCGCGCGGTGCTCAACGAGCTGTTCGACTTCGGCCGCCCGGCCTGCGTGCGGCTCGCGGTGCTGGTCGACCGCGGCGGACGCGAGCTGCCGGTGGCCGCGGACTTCGCCGCCACCACGCTCACCCTGCCGGCCGCCCAGCTGCTGGCTCTGGCGCGAGCCGACAGCGGCGCATTCAGCCTCAAGGTGGAGGAAAGCAAGTAATGCTCTACAAGCGAAACCCCCAGCTCAACAAGCACGGCGAGCTGATCCACCTGCTGTCGATCGAGGGCCTGCCCAAGGACATCGTCACGCACATCCTCGACACCGCCGCCAACTTCACCAGCGTGAGCGACCGCGAGGTGAAGAAGGTGCCGCTGCTGCGCGGCAAGAGCGTGTTCAACCTGTTCTTCGAGAACAGCACGCGCACCCGCACCACCTTCGAGATCGCGGCCAAGCGCCTGTCGGCCGACGTCATCAACCTCGACATCGCGCGCTCCTCGGCCACCAAGGGCGAGTCGCTGCTCGACACCATCGCCAACCTGAGCGCGATGGCGGCCGACCTGTTCGTGGTGCGCCACAGCGAGTCGGGCGCGCCGTACCTGATCGCGCAGCACGTCGCGCCGCACGTGCACGTGGTGAACGCCGGCGACGGCCGCCACGCGCACCCGACGCAGGGGCTGCTCGACATGTACACGATCCGCCACTACAAGAAAGACTTCTCGAACCTCACGGTCGCGATCGTCGGCGACGTGCTGCATTCGCGCGTGGCGCGCTCCGACATCCATGCGCTCACCACGCTCGGCTGCGCCGAGGTGCGCGTGGTCGGCCCCAAGACGCTGGTGCCCGCCGACATGGCCGGCATGGGCGTGCGCGTGTTCCACACGCTCGAAGAAGGCATCAGGGACTGCGACGTGGTCATCATGCTGCGCCTGCAGAACGAGCGCATGAGCGGCGCGCTGCTGCCGTCGTCGCAGGAGTTCTTCAAGACCTTCGGTCTCACGCCGGAGAAGCTGCAACTGGCCAAGCCCGACGCCATCGTGATGCACCCCGGGCCCATCAACCGCGGCGTGGAGATCGACTCCGCCGTGGTCGACGGCAAGCAGAGCGTGATCCTTCCGCAGGTCACTTTCGGCATCGCGGTCCGCATGGCGGTCATGAGCATCGTCGCAGGCAACGAAGCATAGACATGTTGCTCGCCCCCAGTCTTCGCGCACTTCGTGTCGCTTCGCCAACCCCCTGCCGGGGGCAACACCAGTGGCCCGGCAAAGCCGGTTCCACGGTGTTTCCCGAAAAGGCCATGACTGTCACCGGAAGCACAGACGCATGAACATCCTCATCACCAACGGCCGCGTCGTCGACCCCGCATCGCGCACCGACAAGAAGGCCGACATCGCCATCGCCGACGGAAAGATCGCCGGCATCGGCGCCGGCGTTCCCGCCGGCTTCAAGGCCGATCGCACCATCGACGCCGCGGGCTGCATCGTCGCGCCCGGCCTCGTCGACCTGGCCGCACGCCTGCGCGAGCCCGGCTACGAGCACGAAGGCATGCTCGAAAGCGAAATGGCCGCTGCCATCGCCGGCGGCGTGACCAGCCTCGTGTGCCCGCCCGACACCGACCCCGTGCTCGACGAGCCCGGCCTGGTCGAGATGCTCAAGTTCCGCGCCGAGAAGCTGCAGGGCGCCCGCCTGTTCCCGCTGGGCGCGCTCACGCGCAACCTGGCCGGCGGCGTGCTGACCGAGATGGCCGAGCTCACCGAGGCCGGCTGCATCGGCTTCGGCCAGGCCGACGTGCCGCTGGCCGACACGCAGGTGCTGCAGCGCGCGCTGTCGTACGCCAGCACCTTCGGCTACACCGTGTGGCTGCGCCCGCAGGACCGCGACCTGGGCAAGGGCGTCGCCGCCAGCGGCCCGCTGGCAACGCGGCTGGGCCTGGGCGGCGTGCCGGTGTCGGCCGAGACCATCGCCATCTTCACCATCGTCGAGCTGATGAAGGCCACCGGCGCCCGGGTGCACCTGTGCCGCATCTCCAGCGCGCGCGGCGTGGCGCTGGTGCGCGAGGCCAAGGCGCAGGGGCTGCCGCTGACCTGCGACGTGAGCATCAACTCGCTGCACCTGGCCGACACCGACATCGGCTACTTCGACAGCCGCGCGCGCCTGAACCCGCCGCTGCGCCAGCAGGGCGACCGCGATGCGCTCTCGGCCGCGCTGGCCGACGGCACCATCGACGCGCTGGTGTCCGACCACACGCCGGTCGAGGCCGACGCCAAGACGCTGCCGTTCGCCGAAGCCGAAGCGGGCGCCACCGGGCTCGAGCTGCTGCTGCCGCTCGCGCTGCTGTGGAGCGAGCGCAGCGGTGCGGGCATTGCGCGCGCCATCGAGGTCGTGACCTCGGCGCCCGCCCGCCTGCTGGCCGCGGCAGACGCGGACACCGGCATCGGCCGCATCGTGGAGGGCGGCGTGGCCGACCTGTGCATCGTCGACCCGGCGCTCGAGTGGCAGGTGCGGCCCGACGCGCTCAAGAGCCAGGGCAAGCACACGCCGTTCTCGGGCTATCCGATGCAGGGCCGCGCGCGCCACACGCTGGTGGCGGGCCGCGTAGTGCACGGCTAGAAATGAAGCTCACCCCCAGTCTTCGCGCACTTCATGTCGCTACGCCAACCCCCTTGCAGGGGGCAACACCGGCGGCCCGGCAAAGCCGGTTCCGCGGTGTTCCGCGATCACGCATTGAAAGCTGAGAGGACGCACGCCCTATGCTTCATTCCCTGAAGGCCTGCGCGCGCCTGCTGCACGCGGTGGCGCACGCGCTGGCGGGCTGGTGGACCATTCGCCACAAGTTCCCAAGTCTTCCGCAGGAAGAGCGCAACGCGCGCGTGCAGGCGTGGTCCAGGCGCATGCTGCAGATCATGGGCATCACGCTCAAGGTGCAGGGCACGCCGCCGGCCGAGGGGCCTGTGCTGCTCATCTGCAATCACCTGTCGTGGCTCGACATCACCTGCCTGCATGCCGCGCGCCACGTGCGCTTCGTGTCGAAGTCCGACGTCAAGCACTGGCCGCTGATCGGCACGCTTTCCACCGGCTCCGGCACGCTCTACATCGAACGTGAGCGCCGCCGCGACGCGCTGCGCGTGGTGCACCACATGACCGAGGCGCTGCGCGGTGGCGACCTGATCGGCGTGTTCCCCGAAGGCACCACCAGCGACGGGCGCGGCCTGCTGCCGTTCCATGCCAACCTGCTGCAGGCGGCCATTTCAGCGGGCGCGCCGGTGCTGCCGGCCGCGCTGCGCTTTGCCGATGCGGCCACCGGCGAGACCAGCCAGGCGCCGCGCTACATCGACGACGACAACCTGCTCGCATCGCTGTGGAACACGCTGCGCGCGCCGCCGCTGCTGGCCATCGTGCGCTACGGCGAGCCCCAGCCGCCGCACGGCCGCGACCGCCGCGAATGGGCCGTGTCGCTGCACGAAGACGTGCAGCAGCTGCGCCGCGAAACCCACTGATTCGCCGGGCATGGCCCAAAAAAAGCGCTCCCGAAGGAGCGCTTAACGGCGCGGATGCGCCGCGAGGAGGAACTTTCTCTCGAGCAACCGGTAATGTGGGAAGTTTCCTTGGAGGGTCAGAGGATGCCGAAGATCTTCAGGCCGATGATCACGACCAGCGGCACGCCGCAAAGCCAGAGGATGATGCTTTTCATTGTTCAGGTCTCCAAAGCCAACTAAGTAAGCCTGAAGGTTCGCCGCGGCGGCGGCGGGCACATGCGGGAGAAAGCTAGACAAGTACGTGGGCGAGTGCCTACAGATGCTCGGGGTCGTCGTCCGGCGGCGCGCCTGCTGCCCGCTTCGGCCTGAAGTCGCCGGGCTGCCGGCTGGTCCAGCGCCTGAAGGCCTGGCGGAAGTTGGAACCGTCGCTGAAGCCCAGCCGCGCCGCGATTTCTTCCTGCGTCAGGTCGGTGTCGCGCAGGTAGGCAATGGCCTGGTCCTTCAGCACGTTCGAGCGAAGTCCGCGAAAGGACGTGCCGGCTTCCTGCAGCCTGCGCCGCAAGGTGCGCGGATTCATCTGCAGCTCGCCCGCGATGTCGTCGATGTCCGGCGCGGGCTTTTCCGCGTGCTGTGCCGCAAGCAGTTCGCGCACGCGCGCCTCGATGCTGCCCCGCAAGGAGAGTTTCTTCAGCAGCACTTCGCAGCCGGCGCGCACCATCGCCATGCTGACGGCATTGGCGTGCGGCAACCTGTGCTCGAGCAGGGCCGGATCGAAATGGAAGCCGTCGTGCGGCTGGCCGAAGTGCACCGGGCAGCCGAAGAAATGCTCGTACAGCGAGGCATGGGCGGGCGCGTCGTAGCGCAGCGATATCGCGAGCGCCCTGAAGCCGGGGCCGAAGGCGATCTCGGACATCCGGTAGCCCATGCACAGGGCGAACTCCATGCTCATCTGGTATTCGGTGCTGTGCGGGTTCGAGACCAACAGCGGGGTGTAGGTCCACCAGGCGCTGCCGCCGGCCTCGTGCAACTCGAAGGCGACCATCGGGCCCAGCACCCACTGGTACCTGACCACGAACTCGGCCAGTTCCCGGTAGGTGCGCGCGCTGCTCATGCCCATGCCCCATACGCCCAGCGAAGCCAGGCTGACGCGCCGGCCCGCCTCGAACGGCGCTTCGGGGCCCGGCGACAGCGCCACCGCATTGCGAAGAATGGTCTGCATCTGCGCATACGAGACCTTTCTCGAATGCGACATCAGCTCGCTTTCGTCGATTCCGGTGCCGTGCAACAGCTCCGATGCCGAGGCACCGCTTTGCGTCAGCGCCATCACGCAGGCGGCCGTGCCGTGCATGGGATAGCAGCGGTCGTCGGGCGGGGCGACCAGGTTGCGGCGGGTTCCGAACCTCATGAGTGTGTTGGCGGATTCGTTGATGGATGAACGACTCCGATTAAAGAAGACTTCGAACGGCCGCGTTCGATTCGCAGCTGCAGAAAGTCACACTCACGCTACCAATTGCGAAGAATTGGCGCTAAAAGTTGATCATTGGTAGTTAACGCGAGGTTAACTTCAGCTGGCCTCGTCGATCGGCACGAAGCCGAGCCTGCGCGAGATTTCGAGCGCGCAGGCTTTCAGCGGCACGGCCACGCGGCCGTTCCAGTCGCTGTCGAAGGTGGCTTCCGGGCCCATGGCCGTGATGCCCAGCACCAGGTTGTTGGTCGAGTCGAACACCGGCGCACAGAAAGCGTCGATGCCGGGAATCGGCTGGCCCAGCGTGCGCGACATGCCGTGCAGGCGGGTTTCGACGAGCAGCGCCTCGATCTGCGAGTGCGACAGCTCGGTGGTGGAGCCGCGGCCGTCGGCCGGGCGGGTGCGCGCCAGGTCTTCGAGCATCATCTTCTCGACCACCTTGGGCGGCAGGTAGGCCGCGAACAGCCGCCCGGTGGCCGTGTAGGCCAGCGACATGACGGTGCCGGTGCGCAGGTTCACGTGCAGCGGGTGGATGGGTTCCTCCAGCCGCACGACGGTCGGCCCGAAATTGCCCCATACGGCCACCGCAATGCTCTGTTCGGTTTCCGAGGCCAGCGCCTCGATGAGCGGCGACGCCTCCTTGATCGGGTCGAGCCGCTGCAGCTTGGCCAGACCCAGCTGCAGGGCCAGCGGCCCCAGTTCGTAGCGGCCCGCGCCGTCCTGAACGACGAAGCCGACCTTCAGGAAACTGACGAGGTAGGGGTGTGCCTTGCCCACGGGCACGCCCGCGGCCTTGCCCAGGTCGCGCAGCGCCATCGGCGCGACGTGCCGACCCAGCGCCACGAGCAGCTGCGTTCCGATTTCGACTGACTGAATGCCACGTCTTGGCTTTTCCATGGGGCGCCCGGCGTGGGGAATGAGGGTGGGGGCGAGTATATCCATCAGGGTTTCTACTGATATTGTCACAGCCAATCGATGATGACTGATCATCTGATAGTAACTAAACGACTTGACCATATCAATAACGCTGCCTAAACTCCGCCGCAACTTAAGTCGTACACAAACAGGCGAAACAGGCAGAGATGGAACAGAACACTTTTGAATGCGACGTGCTGGTCGTCGGCAGCGGCGCCTCGGGCATGTCCACCGCCATCACGGCGGCTTCGCAGGGGTTGAAGGTGCTGGTGGTCGACAAGGAGCCGCGCTTCGGCGGCACCACCGCGCGCTCTGGCGGCTGGCTGTGGATTCCGGGCACGCGCCTGGCCACGGAGCAGGGCATCCACGAGCCCGAGGGCGCCGCGCTCACCTACATGAAGCACGAGTCCACCACGCACTTCGATGCGGCGCGCGTCGGTGCCTTCCTCGACATGGGCCCCAAGGCCATCGACTTCTTCACGCGCAACACCTGCGTGCAGTTCGACATGCCGCCCGTGTTCCCCGACTACCACGCCGAAGCGCCCGGCGGCCAGCAGGGCGGCCGCTCGATGGTCACGCGCCCGTTCGACGGCCGCGAGCTGGGCAAGCGCGTCAAGCTGCTGGCACCGCCGCTGCCCGAGCTGACCGTCTTCGGAATGATGTTGGGCTCGGGCCCCGAGATCAAACACTTCATGCGGGCGTTCAAGTCGCCCACCTCGTTCTGGTACGTGACCAAGCGGCTGACCCGCCACTTCCTCGACGTGCTGGGCCACGGCCGCGGCATGACGCTGACCAACGGCAACGCGCTGGCCGGCCGCCTCGCCAAGGCCGCGATGGACCTGGACATTCCCGTGTGGCTTTCTTCGCCGGTGAAGAAGCTGGTGGTCGAGTACGACGGCGTCTCCGGTGCCGTGGTGCAGCACGAAGGCAAGAGCGTGCGCGTGGTCGCCAAGCGCGGCGTGGTGCTGGCCTGCGGCGGCTTCCCGTACGACGTGGAGCGCCGCAAGCAGCTGTTCCCGCACGCACCGACCGGCAAGGAGCACTACTCGCCTTCGCCTTCCACCAACACCGGCGACGGCCTGCGCCTGGCCGAAGCCGTGGGCGGCCGCGTCGACGGCACCATTCCGCATGCCGCCGCGTGGGTGCCGGCTTCGGTCACCACCCGCCCCGACGGCACCAAGGGCGTGATGCCGCACTTCATCGACCGCGCAAAGCCCGGCGTGATCGCGGTCACGCCCAAGGGCAGGCGCTTCGCCAACGAAGGCAACTCGTACCACGACTTCGTGCAGGCGATGGTCAAGGCCTGCGAAAGCGACGGCGAACCCGAAGTCACGGCCTGGCTGCTGTGCGACCACAAGGCGCTGCGCAACTACGGCCTGGGCTGCGTCGCGCCGGCGCCGGTGCCCATCGGCCGCCACCTGAAGAGCGGCTACCTCAAGCGCGGCGCCACCGTCGGCGAACTGGCCAGGGAAATCGGCATTGCGCCGGCCACGCTCGAAGCCACCGTGCAGGAGTTCAACAAGGGCGCGCGCACCGGCGACGACCCCGCCTTCGGCAAGGGCAGCAAGGCCTACAACCGCTACCAGGGCGACGCCAACGTCACGCCCAACCCGTGCGTCGCGCCGCTGGAGAACGGCCCGTACTACGCCATCAGGCTGGTGGTCGGCGACATCGGCACCTTCGCCGGCCTCGTCACCGACGAGAAGACCCGCGTGCTCGACGCCAACCGCCAGCCGATCAAGGGCCTCTACGCCGTCGGCAACGACGCGGCCAGCGTGATGGGCGGCAACTACCCCGGCGCGGGCATCACGCTCGGCCCGGCGCTGACCTTCGGCTACGTGGCGGGCCTGCAGCTCGCGCAGGCCGAGGCCGCCGCGGCGGTGCAGCTGAAGGTGGAGCAGCGCGAAGCCGTGCCCGTGAGCCGCAAGGCCTGAGCCCTCCCGCAATCGAAGCATCCGCATTCCGTACATACATAGAAGGAGACACCGATGGCCTTTCCCTCCAACGTCGCGCCGCGCCTGCTCGAAGGCCGCCTCGCCCTCGTCACCGGCGCGGGGCAGGGCAACGGCCGCGCGCTCGCGCTCGGCCTGGCGCAGGCCGGCGCGCGCGTGGTCGTGACCGACATGAACGAAGCCACCGTGCGCGAGACCGCGCAGCTGGTGCGCAACGAAGGCGGCGAAGCCTGGTCCTTCGTGCTCGACGTGACCGTGCCCGAGGCCTGCCATGCGCTCGCCGAGCGCGTGGGCAAGGAGATCGGCAACGTCGACCTGCTGGTGAACAACGCCGGCATCATCATCCGCGAGACCACCGCGAGCCCGAACGCCGCCGCCAACTGGAAGAAGACCATCGACGTGAACGTGCACGGCACCTTCAACACCACGCTGGCCTTCATTCCGGTGCTCAAGCAGACGAAGGGCTCGATCATCAACATCGCCTCCATCGCCGCCTATGCGGGGCAGGGCGCGAGCCTGGGCTACTCACCGTCCAAGGGCGCCATCAAGATGCTGACGCAGTCGCTCGCGCAAGAGCTGGCGCCGGCCGGCGTGCGCGTCAACGCGCTCGCGCCCGGCGTCATCGAGACGCCCATGACCGCCGCCACGCGCGACAACCCGGGCCGCCTCGAATCGTTCATGACGCGCATCCCCATGGGCCGCGTCGGCCAGACCGAAGACCTCGTCGGCCCGGTGATCTTCCTGGCCAGCGACATGTCGCGCTACGTCACCGGCATCGTGCTGCCGGTGGACGGCGGCTTCCTTGCCGTCTGAGCCGCCTGCGCTTTCCCTTCGCTTCCCCGTCCGTCAATCCATCAGGAGACAAAAAATGAAAACCCTTCGTCTGTACAAGACCCTGCTCGCCGCGGCTGCGTTCGCCGCCTTCACCGCCGGTGCGTCGGCGCAAGACATCAAGCTGGGCTACAACGGCGACCTGTCGGCATCGCCCTCGGCGCAGAGCGGCCAGGCCGCGGTGCTGGGCATGGAAGCGGCCATTGCCGACATCAACGCCGCCGGCGGCGTGCTGGGCAAGAAGCTGGCGCTGGTCACGCGCGACGACGTGTCGGCCCCGCCCAAGTCGATCCAGAACATGAGCGACCTGATCGACAACGAGAAGGTGGTCGCCGTGTTCGGCCCCACCAACTCGGGCAACGCGATGGCGTGGAAGCACATCGCCAACCAGAAGAAGATTCCGGTGCTGGGCAACGTGGGTTCGGGCACCGACATCACCAAGCCCATGAGCCCCGGCGCCGACAACTACATGTTCCGCGTCTCGATGGTCGACCGCGAGCAGGTGGCCGCGCTCATGGCCTACGTGAAGAAGAACACCGCCGGCTCCAAGGTGGTGGGCCTCATGGCCGAGACCACCGGCTACGGCCAGGGCGGGCTGAAGGACATGGAGGAAATCGCCAAGCTGCAGGACATCAAGATCGCGGCCACCGAACGCTTCGGCGTCGGCGACACCGACATGACCTCGCAGCTCAGCAAGATGAAGGCCGCCAACGTCGACACCGTGGTGGTGTGGGCGCAGGGCACGCCCATCGCGCAGCTGGTGCGCAGCATGGAGAAGATCAACTACTTCCCGCTGACGCTCACCTCCTGGGCCGCCGACAACATCACCTTCTACGACGCGGCCGGCAAGGCGCTGGCCGAGAAGCCGATCTTCATGCGCACCGTGAGCGAGACCCGCACGCCCGCGCAGCAGAAGCTGTTCGACCGCATCGGCAGCAAGCTGAAGGCGCCGGGCTCGTTCTCCTTCGCGCTGCACGGCTATGACTCGATGCAGCTGCTGGCCCAGGCCATGAAGCAGGCCAACAGCACCGACGGCGCCGCCGTGCGTGCCGCGCTCGAAGACCTGAAGACGCCGGTGCAGGGCGTGCTCAAGACCTACGACAAGCCCTTCAGCAAGACCAACCACGAAGCCCTGACCGCCAAGGACCTGGTGTGGATCCGCTGGAAGGACGGCAAGCTGCTGCCCTACAGCGACGCGCTGATCGACGGCCTGAAGCCGGCCGACTTCAAGCAGTAAGCAAAGCAAGAAGCAAGAAGAGACACAGACCATGGTTGTAGCGCTCCTGCAGGCGCTCATCAGCGGGCTCGCCGTCGGCGGTGCCTATGCGCTGGTGGCGCTCGGATTCAGCATCACGTTCACGACGACCAAGACGCTGAACTTCTCGCACGGCGAGTTCGTCTCGGCCGGCGCGTTCATCGGCATGAGCGCTCTGTTCCTGGTGCTGGGCAAGCCTTTCGACTCCACCACCTTCGGCGACGCCATCCCCGGCGCGGGCGCGCAGCTCTTCGCGCTGGTGGCCGCGCTCGGCGTGATGGGGCTGCTGGGCTGGCTGCTCTACGTGCTGGGCGTGCGTCCGTTCGCGGGCCGCCCCGGCATGGCGTGGGTGATGAGCACGCTGGGCTTCGGCGTGATCCTGCAGAGCGTGGGCCTGGCCATCTGGGGCCCCAAGCCCGTGGTGGTGCCCGCGCCGGTGGGCGACACCGTGATCCGCATGTTCGGCGTGGGCGTGCGCCCGCAGGAGCTGCTGACGCTGGGCGTGGCCGTGGTCGTGATGTTCGGCTTCGACCGCGTCATGAACCGCACCATGGTCGGGAAGGCCATGCGCGCGGTGGCGCAGAACGGCAACGTGGCCAGCCTGATGGGCATCAACACCAACGCGATGATGATCGGCGCCTTCGTCGTCAGCTCGGCGCTGGCGGGGCTCTCGGGCTTTCTGCTCGCGCCCATCGCGCAGGCATCGCTCTTCATGGGGCTGACCGTGGGGCTCAAGGGCTTCTCGGGCGCGATGATCGGCGGGCTGAGCAATCCGCGCGGCTGCGTGATCGGCGGCTTTTTGCTCGGCGTGCTCGAGTCGATGGTCAACCTGTGGCAGGCGCAGTGGCGCGAGGTGGCGGTGTTCGCGCTCGTCATCCTGGTGCTGGCCTTCCGGCCCACGGGCCTGTTCGGCCGCTCGACGGTGGAGAAGGTATGAAGCGCCTCGCCCACCCCGCCGGCGTGGTCGCGTTCGCGGCCGTGCTGATCGGCATCGTGTCGATGTCCGGCAACGACTACTACCTGCGCATCGCCTTCATGATGTGCGTCTACTACCTGTGCGCCGCCGGCATGAACGTGCTGGTGGGCTACGCGGGACAGAAATCGCTCGGCCAGGCCGGGCTGTTCGCGGCCGGCGCCTACGGCGTGGCGCTGCTGACTTCGCGCACAGACATGGACCCGTGGCTCGCGCTCGCGCTGGCCGCCGTCATCTCCGGCTTGTGCGGCGTGCTCATCGCGCTGCCTTCGCTGCGCGTGAAGGGGCCGTACCTGGCCATGGTCACGCTGGCCTTCGGCATCGTGGTGGAAAAGCTCGTGGGCGAGTGGACCGACGTGTTCGGCGGCGCGCAGGGCATCTACGGCATCCGTCCGCTCACCTGGAAGGGCGCGCCGCTGGACACCACGCAGTGGGTCATCCTCGGCATCGTGCTGTGCGCCGCGCTGCACCTGCTGCTGCGCAACCTGCTGGGCGGGCGCTTCGGGCGCGCGCTGCTGTCGCTGCAGGCGGACGAGATCGCCTCGTCTTCGGTGGGCGTGCGCGTGTACCGCGCCAAGGTCATGGCCTTCGTGGTCGCGGCCGTCACCTGCGGCATCGCGGGCGCGCTGGTGGCGCAGCAGAACCAGTACATCAACTCCGACTTCATCACCTTCCACCTGTCGATCTTCATCCTGCTGCTGGTGCTGTTCGGCGGCGCGGGCTCGATGTACGGCCCGCTGGTGGGCGCGGTGCTGCTCACGCTGACCGACGCGCTGCTGGCGCGCTGGCCTTCGGCGCAGCACTTCCTGTACGGCTTCCTGCTGCTGTTCGCGCTGTACGTGATGCCGGGCGGCGTGGTGGGCCTGTTCAACAAGTGGTTCATGAAGTCGCGCCATCGCGGCGAAGGCGCGGGCGGCAACGGCGTGCCCGGCCAGATCGGCCCCGGCGGCGAAGGCGAACTGCTGGTGGTGCAGGGCGTGACCAAGTCCTATGGCGGCGTGAAGCCGGCGCAGGACGTGTCGTTCCGCCTGCAGCGCGGCCACATCCATGCGCTGATCGGGCCCAACGGCGCGGGCAAGAGCACCATGATCAACATGCTCACCGGCGTGATCGAACCCGACGCGGGCGTGATCCGCTTCCTGGGCCAGAACATCGTGGGCCAGCCGGCGCACACCATCTGCTGCCTGGGCATGGGCCGCACCTTCCAGAACCTGCGCCTGTTCGCCGACCTGTCGGTGCTCGACAACGTCATGCTGGGCCGCCACAGCCGCATGAGCAACGGCTTCCTGTCGTCGCTGGTGGCGTGGCCCACCGCCGGCAGGCAGGAGCGCGAGACGCGCGAACGCGCGCTGCAGCTGCTCGACTTGGTCGGCCTCGGCCACCTGGCGCACTGGCCCGCCGGCAGCCTGCCCTACGGCCTGCAGCGCCGCGTGGAGCTGGCGCGCGCGCTGGCCACCGAGCCGCAACTGCTGCTGCTCGACGAGCCCGCCGCCGGCCTGAACCCGCAGGAGACGGCCGAGCTCGGCGAACTGCTGCTGCGCATCGGCAAATGCGGCGTGTCGATCCTGATGGTGGAGCACCACATGGACCTGGTGATGTCGATCTCCGACCACGTGATCGTGCTCGACTACGGCATCAAGATCGCCGAGGGCAAGCCTGCCGAGGTGCAGGCCAACCCGCGCGTGGTCGAGGCCTACCTGGGCGTGGACGACGAAGAAGAAGAGGCACTGGCCACGGCCATGCCCGCCTGAGCAGAAAGACCGAAACCATCATGCTGAAAATCGAATCGGTGAAGGTCTCGTACGGCGCCATCGAGGCCGTCAAGGGCGTGAGCCTGGAAGTGCGCGCGGGCGAGGTCGTCACCATCATCGGCGCCAACGGCGCCGGCAAGAGCACGCTGCTCAAGAGCATCGTCGGGCTGGAGCCCGTGGCCGAGGGCCGCGTGCTGATCGACGGCAACGACTGCACCCACGTGCCTTCGCACAAGCGCGTGGGCCTGGGCGTGGCGCTGTCGCCCGAAGGCCGGGGCGTTTTCCCCGACCAGACGGTGCGCGAGAACCTGATGCTCGGCGCCTACTCGCGCCGCAACGACAAGGCCTTCGTGGAGAACGCCATCGAACGCGAGTTCGCGCGCTTCCCGCGCCTGAAGGAACGCCAGCACCAGCCTTCGGGCACGCTGTCGGGCGGGGAGCAGCAGATGCTGGCCATTGCCCGCGCGCTCATGAGCGAGCCGCGCCTGCTGCTGCTCGACGAGCCCTCGCTGGGGCTCGCGCCGCTCATCATCAAGGACATCTTCGACGCCATCCGCCAGCTGCGCAGTTCGGGCCTGACCATTCTGCTGGTGGAGCAGATGGCCAAGCAGGCGCTGGGCGTGGCCGACCGCGCCTATGTGCTGGAAACCGGCTGCATCACGCTCGAAGGCTCCGGCCGCGAGTTGCTCGACAACCCCAAGGTGAAGTCCGCGTACCTCGGCACGCACTGACGCCACCGCTCACTTCAAAGGACCGCTTCCCATGACCGCCACCACCAAGAAATTCGCCAGCCAGGCCGACCTCGAAGAAAAGAAGGTCTCGTTCACCCGCCTCTCGGAGAACGCCTACGCCTACACCGCCGAAGGCGACCCCAACACCGGCATCTTCATCGGCGACGAGGCCGTGATGGTGGTCGACACCCAGGCCACGCCGGCCATGGCGCAGGACGTGATCCGCCGCATCCGCGAAGTGACGCCGCTGCCCATCAAGTACGTGCTGCTGAGCCACTACCACGCGGTGCGCGTGCTGGGCGCGTCGGCCTACTTCAAGGAAGGCGCCGAGCAGATCATTGCCAGCCGCGACACCTACGACCTGATCGTCGAGCGCGGCGAGCAGGACAAGGCCAGCGAGATCGGCCGCTTCCCGCGCCTGTTCCGCAATGTCGAGAGCGTGCCCGCGGGCCTCACCTGGCCCACCATGACCTTCGACGGCACCATGAGCGTGTGGCTGGGCAAGAAGCTTGAAGTGAAGATCGCGCAAGTCGGCCGCGGCCACACCAAGGGCGACACCATCGCCTACCTGGAAGACCAGAAGATCTGCTTTGCCGGCGACCTGGTCGAATACCAGAGCACCGCCTACGCCGGCGACTGCTACTTCCGCGACTGGCCCACCACGCTCGACCGCCTCGCGGGATTCGGCTTCGAGAAGCTGGTGCCCGGCCGCGGCGCCGCGCTGGAGAACGCGAGCGACGTGCGCAAGGCCATCGCCTCCACGCGCGCCTTCATCTCCGACGTGTACACGCTGGTCAACAACGGCGTGGCCCAGGGCAAGACGCTGAACGCGATCTACAAGGAAACCGTGGCCGCGCTGCGCCCCACCTACGGCCACTGGGTGATCTTCGACCACTGCATGCCCTTCGACGTGACCCGCGCGTACGACGAAGCCACCGGCCACGTCCACCCGCGCATCTGGACCGCGGAGCGCGACATCGAGATGTGGAACGAACTGGAAGGTTGACCACCCCCAGCCTCGCCCACTTCGTGTGGCTCGGACACCCCCTCGCGGGGGCGCACCCTGCGGCCCGGCAGAGCCGGTTCCGCGGGCGCTCCCGAAAGGCCCACGCTTCGCGGGGCGCGCACTGCTCCTCGAACATCTGAAATGAAACAGTCCACACCGCCACCTGGCGCGACACCCGCCGCCGTGCAGGGCTGGATGCTCCTGGCGATGGTGCTGTGGGGCGTGAACGTGTCCGCCGTGAAGGCGCTCACCACGTCCTTCGAGTCGCTGCCGCTGGCCGCGCTGCGCATGGCGGTGGCGTGCCTGGCGCTGTCGGCCATCGTGCTCTGGCGCCGGGGCGGCGTGCCCGCGCTCGGCGCGCGGCAGCTCGCGGCCATGACGGGCTGCGCGTTCCTCATGGTCTATGCCAACCAGATCCTGTTCGCGCAAGGCCTGCTGCGCTCCACCGCCACCAACGGCGCGCTCATCATGGCGCTGAGCCCGCTGGTGTCGGCGCTGATGGCCGCGCTGGTGTTCCGTGAAAGCCTCACGCCCCGGCGCATGCTGGGCGTGGCGCTGGGCTTCGCGGGGGTGGCGGCGGTGGTGCTGAGCCACCCGGGCGCGGGGCTGTCGCGTGCCGGCATCGGCGACCTGATGCTGGCGCTGGGCGTGGTGAGCTTCGCGATCGGCGGCGTGGGCGTGCAGCGGCTGGCGCGGCAGATCGATCCGCTGTCGATCAGCTGGGTCATCTACATGATCGGCACCGCCATGCTGGTGCTGCACACCCTGCTCGGGCCTTCGCGGCTGGGCATGGCCGAGCTGTTTCCCGGCGCGTGGCCGTGGGCGCTGGTGCTGTTCTCCGGCATTGCCGCCACCGCGGCGGGCAACCTCATCTGGAACCGTGCGATCTCCGTCATCGGCGTGGCGCGCACGGCCGTCTTTCTTTACTGGGTGCCGGTGTTCGGCGTCGCGTTCGCGGCGCTGCTGCTGGGCGAAGCGCTCACTTGGTGGCACCTGCTCGGCTTCGTCGCCGTGATGAGCGGCACCTGGCTGGGCACGCGGCCCGCCGCCACGGCCGTCGCGCCCTGATCCCTGCCAATTCATGTCCGACTCTCTTCCCCTGCTGTTCCAGCCTTTGCAACTGCGCGGCCTCACGCTGGCCAACCGTGTCGTCATCTCGCCGATGTGCCAGCACGCCGCCGACCGTGGCCATGCCACGCCGTGGCACATGGTGCACCTGGGCAAGTTCGCGCTCGGCGGTGCGGGGCTGATCCTTACCGAGAGCACCGCGGTCGATCCGCGCGGGCGCATCGGCACTGCCGACCTCGGGCTGTGGAACGACAGCCAGATCGCGCCGCTGAAGGCCGTGGTCGACTTCGTGCATGCGCAGGGCAGCGCCATCGGCGTGCAGCTGGCGCACGCGGGGCGCAAGGCCGGCAGCGAGCCGCTGTGGGAAGGCGGCGCGGCGCTGGATGACGCGCGCATGGCCGCCGACGAGGAACCCTGGGAGCGCCTGGGCCCGAGCGCGCTCGCGGCAGGGCCGGGCTGGTCGGCGCCACGCGCGCTGGACGCGGACGGCGTCGCCTCGGTCGTGCACCGCTTCGTCGATGCGGCGGTGCGCGCGGACAAGGCGGGCTTCGACGTGGTCGAGCTGCACTTCGGGCACGGCTACCTCGTGGCGAGTTTTCTGTCGCCCAACGCCAACCACCGGAGCGACGCGCTCGGCGGCAGCCGCGACAACCGCATGTGGCTGGCGCTGGAAATCGCGCGGCGCGTGCGTGCCGCATGGCCTGCGCACAAGCCGCTGTTCTGCCGCCTGTCGGCGGTGGACGGCACGCTCGACGGCTGGGGCCTGGACGACTCGGTGGTGCTCGCGCGCGAGCTCAAGCGCTGCGGCGTCGATGTGATCGACTGTTCTTCCGGCGGGCTCACGGAAGAGACGCGCGCGCTGCCGGTGCCGCGCGGGCTGGGCTTCCAGGTGCCGTTCTCCGCGCGCATCCGGCGCGAGGCGCAGGTGCCCACGCAGGCCGTCGGCATGATCGTCGACGCGCAGCAGGCCGAGGCCGTGCTCGCCGCCGGCGATGCCGACCTGATCGCGCTGGGCCGCGAGGCGTTGTTCGACCCCTACTGGCCGCATCACGCGGCCGCCGCGCTCGGCGCGGACCCCGGCTACGAACGCTGGCCGGTGCGCCACGGCGTGTGGCTGGCCAAGCGCGCGCCGGGCCTGGCGCGCGCGCGGGCCGAAGCGGCGGCGGCATCCAGCGACAAGGAGACAGGCACGCAATGACCGAACCGACCAGCACCGCAGCAACCACCACCACCAGCCTGCGCATGGGCCTGATCCGCAAGAAGCCCGCGTGGACCGACGAGGCCTTCCGCACCCACTGGCGCGACAGGCACGGCCCGCTGGTGGCGCAGTTGCCCACGCTGCGCGCCTACCGGCAGAACCTGGTGGTCGACCGGCTGCAGCGCGGCATCGATTTCGCGCGCGGGCCGTGGGACTTCGACGGTTTCTCGCAACTGCGCTTCGACGAGGCCGCGCAGGCGTCGCAAGCCTTCGGCCACGGTGAGCTGGCGGCTGCCATCCGCGCGGACGAAGAGCACTTTCTGGGGGGCCTGCACATCGTGAGCGTCGCGCAGACCGAAGTCATCGCGCTGCCGCCCGAGCCCCATGGCCTGCTCAAGCGCATCTCGCTGCTGCGCCGGCCGGCCGCGCAATCCGAAGAAGACTTCCGCCGCGAATGGCGCGTGCATGCCGATCATGTGCGCCGCATGCCGGGCGTGAGCGGCTACCGCCAGAACGTGGTGACCGCGCGCGAGTTCGTGAAGGGCACGCCCTGCGACTACCCGGAGCTGCCCATCGACGGCATCGTCGAGCTGTGGTTCGAGAACACCGACACGCTGAACGCCGCCTTCGCGTCGCCGCAGGGGCAGGTGACGATGGCGCATGCGCTCACCTTCCTGGCGGAGATCACGGCCTTCGTGGTGGAAGAGCACCGGGTGGTTTGAGCGCGCGGCGCACGGCGGCGCGCCAGTTAACCCGTTCATGGGATTGACCCGGCCGGTGCCATGGCGACACTGGGCCGACAAAAACTCCAACCCACGGACATGCCCGCTTCGCACGATGGCAGGCAGTCTCCGAGCGCGCGCGCCCTTGACCTCACATCCCATTTCCGTCGACCTGAAGGGCGGCTGGTCCTGTTCGTTCCACTTCAAGCAGGGCGTGGGCGGCGGCTACGCCGGCGTGGCCGAGATCGCGCTGGACGGCCTGCGGCATGGCGAGGTCGTGATCATGGCCCAGCCCTCGCTCGACGCCGCCGTCGAGCGCATGAAGCTGCGGGCCAGCCAGTTCGTCAGCGCGCGATCGGTCGACGGGGCGCACAAGCCGTGGCGTGAGCGGACGGAAGCGCAAAAGTAATATCCGGCCTCGACAACACCGGAGCAGCAGGCATGGGGCGGATCTTCTTCATCGGCATCGTCATGGCAGCCGCCGCGTGCGCGGCATCCGCCCAGACGCGCAAGCCGTTTCCACCCGGCGTGGTGGGCGTGATGCGCATCGACGCCGGCACCGAATACGTTTTTCTCGACCGGCCCACCACCGTGGGCGGCGCATGCAAGGGGTGGAAGGCGGTGTCGATCCAGGCGCCCGGCCCGGCGGGCTCGGGGCTGACCAACCTCATGTGCTGGAAGGAATCGAACGGGCAGCTGCTGACCGCGACAGAAGCCAAGGTCACGCCGCAGGTCGCGTCGATGGACCTGATTCGCTGATCCGCTGATGCGGCTGCTCAGGCCGGCAGCAGGCGGTCCTTGGGCGTTGCTGCGAGCCGCGCCTTGGGAGCCGGCGTATTGCCCCGGGCCGGCAGCCACTGCGCGTCTTGCTGCGGCGCGCTGCCATCGCCCGGCAGCACGAACTGGCTGATCAGCGCCTCGAGGCTGCGTGCCTGGTCGCGCAGGCCTTGCGACGCGGCGGCCGACTCTTCCACCAGCGCCGAGTTCTGCTGCGTCATGCGGTCCAGCCGAGAGACGGCGGTGTTGATCTGGCCGATGTCGCGCGTCTGCGCATGCGTGGCCTCGGTGATGTCGTTCACCGTGCCCGCCACCTGCCGGATCGACGCCATGATGCGGCCCATCGTCTGCCCCGCGCTGTCGGCCAGCTGCGTGCCGGCCTCGATGCGCTGCACCGAGTTTTCGATCAGGCCCTTGATCTCGCGCGCCGCCGCCGCCGAGCGCGTGGCCAGCTGCCGTACCTCGGCCGCCACCACCGCGAAGCCCCGGCCCGAATCGCCGGCACGCGCGGCTTCCACCGCCGCGTTGAGCGCGAGGATGTTCGTCTGGAACGCGATGCCGTCGATCACGCCGATGATGTCGGCCATCTTGTGCGAGGCGCGGTGAATGTCCTGCATCGTGCCGACCACCTGCGACACCACCTCGCCGCCCTGCGCCGCCACCGTGGCCGCGGCGCCCGCCATCTGCTCGGCCCGGCCCGCGGCCTCGCTCGACTGCGCCACGTTGCGCATCACCAGCTCCAGCGCGGCGGCCGTCTGCTGCAGGCTCGACGCGGCTTCTTCCGTGCGCGACGAGAGCTCCGAATTGCCCTGAGCCATGTCGCCGGCCGCCACGCGCACGTTCTGCACCGATTCGCGCACCCGCTCGACCAGTTCGCGCAGCGCGCCCTGCATCGCGCCCAGCGCCTGCAGCATCTGCCCGGCCTCGTCGCGTGCGTGGCCCTCGATGTCCTGCCGCAGGTCGAGGCTGGCGACGCGCTGAGCCGTTTCGCCGGCCGCGCGGATCGGCCTGCTGATGCTGCGCACCAGCCACTGCGCCAGCACCGCGCCCACCAGCAGCGCCGCTGCGCAGAACACCACCAGCGCCAGCCGCGCCGAAGCGCTCAGGCCGTCGATGCGGGCGTCGGCTGCATCCATGGCGTCGCGCTGCGCCTGCGCGAGCCTGGACACCGCCGCCAGCAGCGCGGCCGAGCCCGGCTGGAAGCGCTGCGAATAGACGTTGCGGATGCGCTCTGTCAGGCCCGAGTCGCGCGCAGCGATCAGCTCTTTCACGGCCGCCTTGAAGTCGGTGCCCGCGGTTTCGATCTGCGCGAGCAATGCGCGGTCGGGCTCGGACTTCAGGCGCTGGCCGACCTGCTGCATCAGCGCGTTGTATTGCTTTTCCGTCGCCTGGATGTCGGCCGCGAGGATCTCGCCGACCTCGGGCTCGGAGCTCAGCGCCATCGCCTTGTAGCGCTCGGCGTTGATCGCCTGCAGGCGATAGGCGTCGACCACCAGGCGTTCGGACACGCCGTTCTGCTGGATGGCTTCATGCGTGGCGCCGGTCACCTTGGCCAGCGACCAGATGCCGATGCCCGAGCCCGCAAGGGTCAGCAGCAGCACGACGCTGAAAGTGGCCAGCAGCCGGCGGCCGAGGATGTTGAGGGGGCGGGGAGGGCGCGGGTCGGTGGCGGAAGTCACGGGGGCTGCGATGAAGAAGAAGGCTGGGAACGTTCCCGCGCCCGATTGGAGCCGCGCCGTGTTACCGGGAATTAACAGTTGGGGCCGCGGGGCTTTGCGGCCTTGCTTTCTTCGTCTTTGCTTCAGCGTGCGAGGAACACGCCGATGGCCACGATCCATGCCGCGCCCAGCGCGATCGCCAGCCACGCGGACCATTGCATCAGCAGCTCCTTCCAGCGCGGCTGATCGTGCGGAGACGGGTCGAGCAACGCCAGCAAGGCCTGGCCGCCGCCCATTGTCGGCAGCGGAAGCAGGTTCAGCGCGGCGAACTTCGCTGCGAGCATGCCGAGCAGCGCTGCGAAGCCGAGCGACCCTGCATGCGTCGCGCCGCCAAGCAGATGCTGCGCGGTGGAGAGCGGCGAGAGCGCGCCCGTGACGATCTGCGCAAAGCCGTTGACGATGCTGCCCCATGCCGCGTCGGGCCGCAACACGAAGGCCACGGCGATGAGCGCTGCAATGCCCGACAGCGGAAGCAGCACGCGCACCGCGCGCGGCTGGGTGTCGAAGGCGTCGTCGGCCCAATCGGGCGCGGCGTCGTGCGGCTTGGTGTCGGTGAGCGTGTTCTTGAGCATGACCGCGCCGCCGAACGGCAGCGCCCGCAGGCGGAAGATGCCCATGGACAGCAGAGTCGGACCGACGCCCAGCGACACCTCGCGAACCGTGATGCCGAGCAAGCGGGCGAGCATGGCCATCACGGTGGTGTGAAGCGCGGCCAGCAGGGCGATGGCGGCGATGAACTGCAGGGCAAGGGACATGGCGGAAAGAAGGCAGGGAACACAAGCGGGTGCTTGCGGTGCGGGCGATGTTAGCTTTGGGATCGGCCGCTGCTGCCTGTCCCTTATCGCTCGCGCGGGATGCAGACCTGGATCAGGTTCATCACTTCTCTCGCCAATTCGGAGGCGAGCCAGAACACGTTGCCGCGATGTTCCGGTCCTGCGTCTTCTTGCTGCGGCGGGCCGTTGCCGTGGCAGTAGCAGAGCAGCGAATAGAGCTGCGTGCTCTTTTCCTCCAGGAGCGTTGCTGCGTCGGGCGGGGCCTCTGCGTGAGCCAGGGGCGTGGAGGGGCGGGCTATATTTGGGGTAGCCATTTGGGGTGCGTCCTTTCGAAGGTTGGGCACTTCACTTGGTCAGACGGCTGGGGTGTTGACGCATCCCGGCCGTCGCCTTTTGAGACCTCGCATTTGCATCGATGCGGCGGTGCGCCGATGACCCGCTGCGAGGCGGTGCGGTTCATTCGTTCGGGTGCTTGAGGGGGATGCGCTCCTTGGCCACTTGGTGGGGTGTTGGGGGACGAGGGCGTTTACTGTAGAGACGAATGGGGGCGCATAGGCAACAGGGAATGCCCAGTAGTTCTCGGATCGGATGGGAAAGTGACACTCGGCGATGTCGCGTCACAAAGGGCTGACCTTTGTTGATCGCCACCCGGTTCGGCGGGCTGTTCTGAGCGAGGAAGTCTGGAATCGGCTGGCCTTACGATCAAAGCCAGATCTGATATCTCGCCCGGCAGCAAAGTACCGTGCTGGGCGCTTACGAATCCGAATCCATGCTCCATTACACAACCATCCAATTCGGCCTTCCTTCGACTGATACCGCTGACATCGGCCGCGTCGACAACGCTGAAGCAGCCATTGCGCTTGTCAGATCGGTTGACTGGCGAAGTGTCATGGGGGCGTGGCATGAAACCCAGGAGGGGCCGTTGCCAGCCATCGTCTTCCAGGCTCCGAGCGCCAAGGCTGAGTTGTACGTGAGTCATGTGCCGATGGATGCAGCGCCCTACGATCAGGTGCACTTCGTGCGGACCGAAAAGGCTGGATGGCTGCGCTCCCGGAAAATCACGATCACAGCAGAGGTGCATTCGCAAGCACTGCTAGCTCAATGCCTTGCCGATTGGGAAGCCGAGCGTTGGGAGTCGCTTGCGCAGCGCTTGCGCGACCATGGGGTGAATGTGCTTGACTGAGCTCGGGCGGGCTCGTCGATGCGTGAGTGCGAGCCGCTTGCCCTTCATCTGCCGAGCAAACGTGTCTCCTGAGAGACGGCGGGCAAAGAAAAACCCGCAACGCCTTAAGGCGTGCGGGTTTCTGATGTTGGGTGAGACGCCGTGATTCGGGTCTTTGGTGCCTTCGACAGGAATCGAACCTGTATCTGAGTCTTAGGAGGACCCCGTTCTATCCATTGAACTACGAAGACGGAGGGCAGCGGCCCGCACTTTACCAGCTTGGCGGCACGCCTTCCCGGTCAGTCGTACTTCACCGTATAGATCAGATCCAGCCCGCTCGTCTGCCCCGCCTGCCCCCGCAGCGTGAGCCTGGTGGTGAGGTCGTAGAAGATGAACAGCGTGCCGAAGGTCCCGCCGATGCTGCGCTCGTAGGTGATGTAGAAGTCTTTCGACAGCCGCTTGCCCAGCGTCACCGCCGATTCGCGCAGGTCGCCGCCGCTGCCCGGGCCCTTGAAGCCCAGTTCGTCCAGCCCGAAGCGGCTGGCCAGGCTGCCGCCGGAGCCGCTGCCGCCGATCTTGCCGAGCAGCGACAGCGCGGCCTGCTGCAGCAGCGCCGATTCGCCGCCGCTGGTGGCCGATGCGCGTCCCAGAATCACCCATGACAGGGTTTCGGCGTCCGACAGGGCGGGCTCGGAGTAGAGCTTCACGCGCGGCGACTGCGCGGTGCCGGTGATCTGCACGCCCGCGCGCTGCGACAGGTTCGGCCGAATGGCCAGGATGTCCAGCGCGGGGTTGTCGAAGGGGCCGTTGAAGCGGGCCACGCCGGTTTCCACGTCGAGCTGCTGGCCGTAGGCGCGGTACTGGCCCTTCACGGTCTTCACCTCGCCGGTGATGCGCGGCGGGGCGTTCAGCCGGGTGCTGCGGATTTCCAGGTCGCCTTCCAGGCGGGTGGTGATGCCGCGGCCCTGCACCGCGAAGTCGTCGCCCAGATCGAAGTTGACGACGATGTCCGGCGGCTTGGCGGTCTGCGGCTTTGCGGCCTGGGCGTCGGCGCGCTCGGATTCGCGTTTCGCCGCCTCGGCGGCCTCGCGGTCCTTGGCGGCGGAGCGCACGACGACGTCGCTGCCCAGGCTGGGCGCGGTTTCGTCGGGCAGGATGATGACGGCGCGGTCGGTCCTGAGCTTGCCGCGCACGGTGAACTGGCCGTTGTCCAGTTTGGCCTGCAGGTCGCCCGAGAGCGTGACCTGCCGGTCGGTGCGCACCAGCACGCGCAGCGCGCGTAGTTGGCCCTGCATGGCCATGCGCACGCCCGACGCTGTGCCGCTGGCCGGGCCCCAGCTGAGGTCGCCGGTGGCCGACAGCGTGCCGCCGTCGGATCGGGCCTCGCTGGCCGCGGTGCTGCGGTTGCCGCTCTGGCCGGCAATGCGCGCGGAGCTGCCGGCGCCGCCCTTGAGTGTGAATTCGGTGATTTCCACGCGCTCGCCGTTCAGCGAGGCGCGCAGCCGGCCGTCGCGCAGGTCCAGCCCTTCGACGGGCGCGCGCAGCGCGAGCTTGTCGGCGCCCAGCGTGCCGTTCCAGCGCGGCACGGCGCGGTTGCCCGACAGGGTGGCGGCGGCGTCGAGCGTGCCGGCAATGCGCCAGCCCGGCGGCGCGAGCATCGACCAAACGCCCAGGTTGGGCAGGCTGGCCTTGATGGTGCCGCCCAGCGACGCGTCGGGCGCCCACTGCCAGCCGCCGGCGCGCTGCTGCACGCGGGTGTCGATGTCGGCGTCGATCTTGCCGGCGCGTTCGCTGTCCCACGCCAGGGTGGCGCGCACGGCGTCGCCCTGCGCGTCGAGCCGCAGCTCGGCCTGGCGCAGGCCGGCCGGGGTGCTGGGGGCCTCCACGCCGTTGGGGGCGGTGGCGGAGTTCATGGTGCGTTCGCTGGCGGTGCCCGTGCCGGTGCTCACGATGCGCGTGACCAGCGCGGCCTCGCCGGCCTGCACGCGGATGTCGCCGCTCTGGCGCGCGATGCGGGCCTTGGCGCGCAGCGTGTCGCCGGCGTCGATGTCCCAGTCGCCGTCGAACATCAGGTCGCCGCTGATGCCGTATTCGCCCAGCGTGGTGTTGGCGCCGAGCGCGCCGGCCCAGGCCATGGGCAGGCCCTGCAGCTGGCCCTTGGACTGCACGCGGAACACGCGGTTGGGCGCCGCGCCGCTCTGGCTGAAGCGCAGCGGCTGCCAGTCGATGCGCACGGTGCCGGGCACGGGGCCGCGCAGGGTGGCCGCGGCGGCGGAGGCTTCGACATCCAGCCGCGCGGCGTTGCCGCTGGTGCTGCGGATGGTGGCCGTCACCTCGCGGCTCAGCTCCAGCACCCAGGGGGCGCCGGGGCGGGCGCTGTCCTGGGCCTGCAGGCGCAGGCTGGCGAGCGCGGCGCGCCACTGGTCGGTGCCCGCGAGGCCGCCGCTGGCGCGGGTGTCGATGGTGAATTTCTGGGTGCCGGTGGAGGCTTCGCCCTGCAGCGTGAGGCTGGCTTGCGCAAGGCTGCCCGCGAGTTCGGCGCGCAGGCCGTTCAGCTGCACGGCGGTGGCGGCGGCGCCGGGCGTCGAGGCCGGCAGGAGAAGGTCGAGCCTGGGCACGCCCAGCATGGCCTTGAGCGTGGGCTCGGCAATGCCGCGCTGCGCCGGCGCGTTCGCGTTCTGCAGGCGGCGCTGGATGGTCTGCCAGCCGCCCTGCCAGCTTGCATCGAGCCTGGCGGAGCCCTTGGCGCTGGCGTTCGCGAACACGTTCGACAGCCCCGGCAGGCCCTGCACCCAGCGCTGCACGGCGTCGGCATCGTCGATGCTGGCCTTGATGTCGCCGCCGCCGGTGGTGGGCGCGATGCGTCCTTCGACCTGCGCGCTGCCGCCCGGCAGCACGAGGTTGAGCTTGCCGCTGCCGGCCTGGTCGGCCACGCGCACCTGCAGCTTGCCGTCGAGGCTGGCGCGCTGGGCTTCGATGCGCAGGGTGCGCAGGTCGAGCACCTGGTCTTTCCACTGGCCCTGGGCCAGGGCACGGTCGAGCGCGAAGCCGGGCAGCGCCTTGCTGCCGGCGCCGCCTTCGGCGCGCAGCGCGGCGTCGAAGCTGATGGTGCTTTCCTTCTGCTCGGCCTTGATCGTGCCGCTCACCGGCGCGCCGGAAAGCTCGCTGTACAGCGCGCCGGGCCGCACGCCGCGCACGGTGGCCTGGGCCTGCCAGGGGGCGGGCGCTGGGCTCCACTTGCCGGCCGCGTCGATGCGGCCGCCGCCCGCGCGCACGGTGGCTTCGGGAATGGTCCAGCTGGTGCCGTCGAAGCCGACGCGGGCCTGCACCTGTTCGACCGGGAGCTTTTCTTCGTCCCACGGGCCGGCCACGCTGTTGCGGATGTCGGCCGATGCCTTCCATGCGGCCGGGCCGGTGTCGGCGTCGGGCGTGAGTTCGACGGTGCCGGTGAGCCGGGTCTGCGGCGCGCCGGGCCACAGGCTGGAGGCGTCGACGTTGCGCAGGTCGGCCTTGGCGTCGATCACCGGCTGCGGCAGCCAAGGGGCGATCTGCGCCTGCAGCCTGGCTTCCATCGGCGCGTCGGCGTTTTCCTCGGCGGGCTTGAGCTCGGCGGCCACCTGCAGGCGGGCTTCGGTGCCTGCGAGCGTGCCCTTGACGGTGGCTTCGGCCAGCACGTCGATGTCGCGGTCCTCGGCCAGCGGGGCCTTCACGCGGCCGTTCAGCGAGGCGTCGATCGCCATCGGCGCGGGGCCCTGCAGCTTGACGCGCGCGCTGTAGTGGCCGTCGGCAATGTCCACGCCCTTCACTTCGAGCGCATGCTCTGCGGCCTTGTAGCTGTAGCTGCCCGACAGGTTGAGCGCCTGCAGCGCGGGCGGGCCGGCCCAGCGCACTTCGTCGATGCGGAAGGGCACGTCGACATCGACCGGCAGCGCCAGCTGCTGCAGCGGCTCCGCGGGCTTGTCGCTCGGCGGGCCGCGCTTTTCGATCAGCACCTGCTTCGCGTGCACCTCGCCGAGCTGTACCTTGCGCTGGAACAGCGGCGCGAGCTGCCAGCCGATGGTGGCGTCGTTCACCTCGACGGCGATGCTCTCGCTCTGGTACTTGAGCCAGCCGATGTGGCCGCCGGTGCGCAGCGAGCCGGCAACGTCTCGGCTTTCCAGCGTCTGCCCGGCGGGCAGGCGCTGCGCCGCCTGGGCGAGCGCGAAGGCCAGCGACTTGTTGGAGCCCAGCCACCACCACGCGCCCGCACCCAGCAGCAGCACGGCCACGAACAGGCCGAGCACGGTCAAGGCGAATGCGCGCAGCGCGCGGCGCGTGCGCGAGCGCCGTGCGGCGGGGGGCGTATGCGTCGGTGCGCCGGCGGGATCGGTGTGGTTGGCTTCGGTCTGCATCGGCGGGCAATCAGAAGGTGAAGCCGAGGCGCAGGTGCAGGCGGAACTTCTTGCTGTCCACGCCGTAGGCAAGGTCGGCCTGCACCGGCCCCACCGGGCTGCGCCAGCGCGCGCCCACGCCCACGCCCACCTTGGGCTTGAGCTCGGCGGGCTTGTCGGCCACGGCGCCGGCGTCGACGAACATCACGCTCTCCCAGTCGGTGAGCTTGTTGTTGTAGACGAAGGGGCGCTGCCACTCGACGCTCGCCACGCCCAGGTAGCGGCCGGCCACGGTGGTGCCGTCGGCGCGCACGGTGCCGATCTGCTTGTAGCTGTAGCCGCGCACGGTGGTGTCGCCGCCGGTCAGGAACATCAGCGTGGAGGGGATCTGCGCGCTGTCCTTGGCCGCCACCGCGCCGCCTTCGAGCCGCAGTTGCAGGCGGCTGCGGCGCGCGTTGGTTTCCTTGTCGTCGCTCGAGCCCAGCGGCAACACGCCGAGCCAGCGTGCGTAGGTGCGGGTGAAGGGCGTCTGCTCGCCGGTGAGCGTGTAGCCCGCGGCCACTTCCAGCGCAAGGCCGAAGCCGCGCGTGGGCGCGGAGTTGTTGTCGAAGTAGCGCCCGGTCCAGCCCCAGTTGGCGGTGACGGCGGAGGCCGACGGAGGCGCGTTGGTGCCGCGGTTCTGCGCGTAGTCGTACTGCAGGAAGTAGCTGCGGTCGATGTGGTCGCTCGACTTGTTGCGCCCGCCGCGCAGGCGCCCGCTGTCGACCACGTAGCTGCCCGACTGCTCGCTTTTCAGCTCCGCGCCGGAGAACCAGCGCCAGCCGTGGTCGTCGGGAATGGCGTTGAGCTCGGTGCTCAGCGACTTGATGTCGCGGTCGACCGACAGCCGCGACACCGCGCGCCAGCCGAGCAGCGGCACCTGGTTGTGGATGTGGTCGACCGACAGGCGCGGGCCGTTGTCGGTGGTGAAGCCGACGCCCAGCACCACCTTCTGCAACGGGGCCTCGCGCAGCTGCGCAATGACGGGCGCGGCCAGCGGGTTGCCGCTCTCGGTGTCGAGCGTGAGGAACACCGAGTCGTAGTAGCCGCTGCTGGCCAGCCGCTGCTGGGCGTCGAGCAGCTTCTGCTGGTCGTAGTCCTGGCCGCTGGGCAGGCGTGCGATGCGGCGCGCGCCGTCGGGGTCGTAGCGCTGGATGCCGCGCAGCACCAGCGGCCCGAACTTGTAGGCCGGCCCCGACTGGTAGGTGACGCTCAGGCGCGCCTCCTGGCGGTCGGCATCGATCTCGGCGCGGCTGATCTCGATGTTGCCGGTGGGAAAGCGCTTGGCCGTGAGGCTGCGCAGCGCGGTGGTCTTGGCCGCGTCCCAGGCCTCCTGGGTGAAGGGCTGGCCGGCGCGCAGGGCCCAGCCGGTGCGGATCGAGTCGCGCTGGGCCTCGGCCGTGGCGTCATCGGCAATCGGGCCGCCGTAGCTGATCTGCACGTTGCTCACCTTGGTGATCTCGCCGGGCGAGACGCTGATGACGATCTCGCGCGGGGCCTTGGCGCCCTGGGGCGTTTCGTTGAGTTCGAGCGTCAGCGTGGGCGTGAAGTAGCCGAGGGTGCCCAGCAATTCGCGGGCATTGGCCTCGGCGGCCACCATGAGGCGGGAGATTTCGGTGGCGCCCAGGTCGTCGAGCTCGCGGTAGCGCTGGATTTCGAGGTGCAGCGCGAGGTAGTCGCGCACGGCCTCGGGGCCGCGCACGTCGACGGTGAAGGCGTCGCGCTTGTCCGCCTTGTCTTTCTTGCCGTCCGTGTTCCTGTCGTCTTTGGTGGTACTTGCGGTGCTGTCGCCGCGCACCAGGCCGGCCACGGGCTTGCCTTCGGACGGCTCCTTCTTCGGCAGCAGGCTGCAGCCTTGCAGAAGCAGGACACCGGAAAAAAGCAAAGCCGGCCACCACGCCGGCGAGGAAACTGGAACCACCCTGACCATGGGCGGATTCTGACAGCAAGCCCGGCCGGTTCCTGAAGGCCCCGCCAGATCGCCGGCTTCGTCCTACTTACTTCGACAGCATGCGCATGGCTTCTTCGAGGCCGCGCAAGGTCAGCGGATACATGCGGTTGGACATGAGCTGCTGCATCACCGCGATGCTCTGGCGGTATTGCCACACGCCCTGCGGCTCGGGGTTGATCCACGCGAACTTGGGGAAGGTGTGCGTGAGGCGCTGGATCCATTCGGCGCCGGCTTCCTCGTTGTTGTATTCGACGCTGCCGCCGGGCTGCAGGATCTCGTAGGGGCTCATGGTCGCGTCGCCGACGAAGATGAGCTTGTAGTCCTTGTTGTACTTGCGCAGGATGTCCCAGGTCGCGAACTTCTCGGAGAAGCGGCGCTTGTTGTTCTTCCACATGAAGTCGTACACGCAGTTGTGGAAGTAGAAGAACTCCAGGTGCTTGAACTCGGTCTTCACGGCCGAGAACAGCTCCTCCACGCGCTGGATGTGCTCGTCCATGGTGCCGCCCACGTCCATCAGCAGCAGCACCTTGACGTTGTTGTGGCGCTCGGGCCGCATCTTGATGTCGAGGAAGCCGGCGTTGGCCGCGGTGGAGTGGATGGTGTCGTCGAGGTCCAGCTCTTCGTCATGCCCCTCGCGCGCAAACTTGCGCAGCCGGCGCAGCGCGACCTTGATGTTGCGCGTGCCCAGCTCCTGCGTGTCGTCGTAGTCCTTGTAGGCGCGCTGGTCCCACACCTTCACCGCGCTCTTGTTCTTGCCAGCGCCGCCGATGCGGATGCCCTGCGGGTTGTAGCCGCCGTTGCCGAAGGGCGAGGTGCCGCCGGTGCCGATCCACTTGCTGCCGCCCTCGTGGCGTTCCTTCTGCTCCTCGAAGCGCTTCTTGAGCGTTTCCATGAGCTCGTCCCAGCCCATCTTCTCGATCTTGGCTTTTTCTTCAGCCGTGAACTCGCGCTCCAGCGTCTTCTTGAGCCAGTCGAGCGGCACTTCCTTGGTGAAGTCGGTCAGCATCTCCACGCCCTTGAAGTAGGCGGCGAAGGCGCGGTCGAACTTGTCGTAGTGCTTCTCGTCCTTCACCAGCGCGGTGCGCGAGAGGTAGTAGAAATCGTCGATGCCGTAGGCGCCGTCGGAGTTGGGCCCCACCACGTCGGCCTGCAGGGCCTCCAGCAGCGTGAGGTATTCCTTGACCGACACCGGCAGCTTGGCCGAGCGCAGGGTGTAGAAGAAGTCGATGAGCATGGGGCGCTCCTTGTGTGTCTGTCTGTCAGCCGCGCGGCTTGTCGAGCAGGTACAGCAGCTGTGCCTTCACCTCGGGCCATTCGCCCGCGCGCAGGCTGTACATGACGGTGTCGCGGATGGTGCCGTCGCGGCGCATCGCGTGGCCGCGGATCACGCCGTCTTTCTTGGCGCCCAGGCGTTCGATGGCGCGCTGCGACGCGAAGTTGAAGTTGTCGGTGCGCCAGCCCACCACGTTGCAGCCCAGCGCATCGAAGGCATGCGTGAGCATCAGCAGCTTGCAGGTGGTGTTGACGTGGGTGCGCTGGCAGCGCGCGGCGTACCACGTGTAGCCGATCTCCACGCGCTTCACCGCCGGCAGGATGTCGTGGAAGCTGGTGCTGCCGAGCACTGTGCCGGTCGCCTCGTCGGTCACCGCGAAGGCGAAGCGGTCGGCGGTCTTGAGCGCGGTCTCGATGTAGGCGCGGGTGTCCTGCGGCTCGGGCACGGAGGTGACGCGCAGCTTCCACAGCTCGCCGTCGGCGGCCGCGGCGCGCAGGCCCTCTTCGTGTTCGAGCGAGAGCGGCACCAGCGCGAGGCCGCGTGCCTTCAGCGTGACAGGTTCGACGAACGCCATCTTCAGCACCTTCTCTTCGTGGGTCTTCAGCCGCGCGGATCGCCGTACTTGTGCACGTACCAGACGCGCGCGGCCTGTGCACCGGCACCGCCGCCCAGGCCGATCAGCGCAATGCCGAAGAGCTCGCGCTTGTTGTATTCGCCGCTGCCGAAGGCGTCGAGGCCGAGCAGCAGCCCGAGCCCGCGACCGAGCATCGCGCCCACCATGAAGAGCACCGCCTGGGCGATGCCCAGCTTCATGAGCTGCCTGGTGGAGTGTTTCTGGCCGCTCATGGGTTCAGCGGTTGTTGCGTTGCATGAAGACGAGCTTCTCGAAGAGCGTCACGTCCTGTTCGTTCTTGAGCAGCGCGCCCACCAGCGGCGGCACGGCGACCTTGTCGTCCTTGCTCTGCAGTGCTTCGAGCGGAATGTCCTCGGCCACCAGCAGCTTGAGCCAGTCGAGCAGCTCGGAGGTGGAAGGCTTCTTCTTCAGGCCGGGCAGGTTGCGCACGTCGTAGAAGGTCTTCATCGCGGCGGTGAGCAGCTCCTGCTTGAGGCCGGGGAAGTGCACCGCGACGATGTGCTTCATCGTCTCCGCGTCGGGGAACTTGATGTAGTGGAAGAAGCAGCGGCGCAGGAAGGCGTCGGGCAGCTCCTTCTCGTTGTTCGAGGTGATGAACACCACGGGCCGGTGCTTGGCGCGGATGAGCTCGCGCGTCTCGTAGCAGTAGAACTCCATGCGGTCGATTTCGCGCAGCAGGTCGTTCGGGAATTCGATGTCGGCCTTGTCGATCTCGTCGATGAGCAGCGCCACCGGCTGGTCGGCCGTGAAGGCCTGCCAGAGCACGCCCTTGATGATGTAGTTGTTGATGTCGCTGACGCGCTCGCCGCCGTCCAGGTCCTTGAGCTGCGAGTCGCGCAGGCGGCTCACCGCGTCGTATTCATACAGGCCCTGCTGCGCCTTGGTGGTCGACTTGATGTGCCACTGCAGCAACGGCAGGCCGAGCGACTGGGCCACTTCCTCGGCCAGCATGGTCTTGCCGGTGCCGGGTTCGCCCTTGACGAGCAGCGGGCGCTTGAGGGTGATGGCCGCGTTGACCGCGAGCATCAGGTCTTGCGTGGCGACGTAATTGTCTGAGCCCTGGAATTTCATGAGTGAGATGAGTGGGACTGAGGCTGGGGTGGAGAAAAGAACACACTCGATCTGCGTCGTGCGGCCTCAGGGTTGGCCTGCACAGGGTTCCAGGGGACCCCTGCATATAATCGAATGTTGATCCGAAAAACTGTACTCTCCACGAGATTGTGCGCGCAAAATGAACAAGTTGTTGACCACGATGTTTGCCCTTGCTGTCGCTTGCGTGACGGTCTCGGCTGAAGCCCAACAAGTCACTGGCAAGGCCCAGGACGGAGCAAAGAAGGTGGCCATGTGCGTGGGCTGCCACGGCATCATCGGCTACCAGGCCAGCTTCCCGGAGATCCACAAGGTGCCGATGATCGCCGGCCAGAGCGCCACCTACATCACGGCCGCGCTCACCGCGTACAAGGGCGGCGACCGCAAGCATCCCACCATGCGTGCCATTGCCGACACGCTCACCGAGCAGGACATCGCCGACCTCGCGGCCTACTACAGCCAGCTCGGCCTGAAGGACGGCGGCGCACCGCCCGCCACGCTGGCCAAGGCCACGCCCGCCAACGTCGAGGCGCTCATCACCCGCAACGCCGACAACAGCTGCACCAAGTGCCACGGCGCCAACTTCAACACGCCCAACGACGGCACCGTGCCCAAGCTGGCCGGCCAGCATGCCGACTACCTGTTCGTCGCGCTCAAGTCTTACCGCGTGAAGAACAACCCGCATCTCGGCCGCTCCAACGCGGTGATGGGCCAGCAGGTCGAAGAGAAGAAGTTCACCACGGCCGAGCTCAAGACGCTGGCCAGCTACATCAGCTCGCTGCCCGGCGAACTGAAGACGGTGCCCGAGTCGCGCATCCACCACGGCGCCGAATAAGCAGCCCCGCTGCAAAAACAGAAATGCCCGCTGCGAGCGGGCATTTTCTTGTCCGGGATTTCCCTGGGATCAGATGTCGAAGAAGGCCGTCTCGTCCGCGCCCTGCATGCGGATGTCGAAGCGGTAGGTCACCGCGCCGCCCTGCTCCACGCGCTCCGCGATCAGCGTCTGGCGGCGCTCGGCCGGCACGCTCTGCAGCACGGCGTCCTTTGCGTTGGCCTCGGCTTCATCGCTGAAGTACACGCGCGTGAACGCATGCAGCAGCAGGCCGCGCATCAGCACGATCACGTTGATGTGCGGTGCCTCGCCGGGCGACTCGGCACCGGGCTTCACGGTGTGGAACACGAAGCGGTTGCCCTCGGTGGTGCCGGTGCCGACGCGGCCGAAGGCGCGAAAGCCGATGGCGCGTGCTTCTTCGGGCGTCTGCGGATAGCGGCCTTCGCCGTCGGGCTGGCTGATCTCGACCAGCGCGTCGTTGATCGGGTTGCCGTCGCCGTCGATCACGCGGCCTTCGAGGCGGATGCGCTGGCCGCTGGCGTTGTCGAGCGCGAGCACTGCGTCGAAGGGCTGGTCGAAGTCGTAGCCGTACTGCGTGGCGGTGAGGCCGTAGGCGAAGTAGGGGCCCACGGTCTGCGAGGGGGTCTGGCCGAAGTCGGCTTCCTGTGCGGTCATCAACATGGTTTGCGTCTCCTGGCTCATCGATTTTCGAAAGGCGTTTCGTCCGCGCCGCGCAGCACGATGTCGAACTGGTAGCCCAGTGCGTAGCCTTCTTCGGTGATGTCGAGGCTGAAGTCGGCGATCAGGCGGTTGCGGTAGCGCTCGGGCGTGCCGGTGACCATGGGGTCGTACTGCAGCAGCGGGTCGCCGGGGAAGTACATCTGCGTGACCAGGCGGCTCGCGAAGCTCTGGCCGAACAGCGACAGGTGGATGTGCTGCGGACGCCAGGCGTTCGGATGGTTGCCCCAGGGGTAGGCGCCGGGCTTGATGGTGAGGAAGCGGTAGCGGCCTTCGCTGTCGGTCAGGCAACGGCCCGCGCCCAGGAAGTTGGGGTCGAGCGGGGCGTCGTGCTGGTCGACCTTGTGCACGTAGCGGCCCGAGGCGTTGGCCTGCCAGAGTTCGACCAGCGTGTTGGCCACCGGGCGGCGGCGGTCGTCAAGCACGCGGCCCGTGAGGATCATGCGTTCGCCCAGCGGCTCGCCGTTCTTGCGCGCGTTGCGCGTGAGGTCGTGGTCGAACTCGCCGATGCTGTCGTGGCCGTACACCGGCTGCTGCAGCTCGCCGAGCGAGGCCTTCAGCGGAATCAGCGGCTTCTGCGGGCCGCGCTTCATGGTGGACTTGTAGCCGGAGTACACGTAGCTGGGATGGGCTTCCCAGTCGCGCGGGGTGAGGATGGGCGAGCTGCCCTTGGTCTTGGTCAACATGAACGTTGTCTCCTGTCGTGGGACGAATCCGGAAGCGCAGATTCTCGAAGCACCGTTCGATGATGTAAATTGAAGATTGCTCCGTTATCAATAACCAACAGGCATTGAAAACCCCCGCCGATCTTCGCCAGGACTTCTTGCGCAACGTGCAGTTGCGCCATCTGCGCTGCCTCGTCGCCGTGGCGCAGGAGCGGCACATCGCGCGCGCGGCCGAGCGGCTGGCGCTGAGCCAGCCGGCGGTGTCGAAGACGCTGTCCGAGCTCGAGGCCATAGTCGGCACGCGGCTGGTCGACCGCAGCAAGGCCGGCCGGCGCGGCGTACAGGGGCTCACGGCCGCCGGCGAGCAACTGCTGGCGCATGCGCTGCGCGTGCTCGAGGCGCTCGACGCCAGCGCGCAGGCGGTGGCACCGGCGGCGGGCGGGCGCATCGAGCGGCTGCGCGTCGGCGCGCTGCCGAGCGTGGCGCCGGCCCTGCTGCCGATTGCGCTGGCGCGGTTGCGCGACGGCTGGCCGCAGGTGCAGATCATGGTGAAGAGCGCCGCCAACGGCGTGCTGCTCGACGAACTGCGCGCCGGCGAGCTCGACCTGGTGGTCGGCCGCATGAGCGATCCGCGCCTGATGGGCGGCCTGAGCTTCGAGCTGCTGCACACCGAGCCGCTGGTGTTCGCGGTGCGGGCGGGGCATCCGCTGGCGCTGAAGGCGGCGTCGGTGCAGGCGGTGCTGGGCTATCCGCTGGTGGTGTACGGCGAAGGCACGAGCCCGCGGCACAACACCGAGAGCTTCCTGTCGGCCCGTGGCCTGGTGCTGCCGACCAATGCGCTGCAGACGCTAGACGTGGCGGTGGCGCGCGCGCTGGTGGCGGTGTCCGATGCGGTGTGGATCACGCCGCTGGGCGCGGCGCGTGGCGAGCTGGCCGACGGCCGGCTGGTGCAGCTGCGCATCGAGACGGCGGGCACCGAGGAGCCGGTCGGCTTGCTGCAGCGCAGCGATGCCGAGCCCTCGGCATTGCGCGCCGCGATGGCCGCGCTGCTGCGCGAGGCGGCCAGGGAGCAGGGCGCGGTGCCGCCAGCGGCCCGACCGAAGCGCGGCGGTTAGCCGGTATTCGCCAGGAACGCCGCGGAACCGGCTTTGCCGGGCCGCTGGCGTTGCCCCCTGCAAGGGGGTTGGCGAAGCGACACGAAGTGCGAGCAGCTTGGGGTCAGTCTTTTGTCGCGCGGCGCTGCACGCAGGCCACGTAGCCTTCGCCGTCCGGCGGCCGGCCGGCGCGCTGGCTCTCCCACATCATCTGGCCCAGGCAGTCCATGGCCTCGTGGTGCGCATGCAGCAGCGAGCCGCGCCGCGCGGCCAGCAGCTCGACGGCCTGGCGGATGCCGCGCGGCTGGTCGATGGAGCATTGCTCGCTGATCGACAGGTGCATCGACAGATGAAGGAACGGGTTCTCGCGCCCGTTCGACCCGTCGTAGACCCGCGCGACCGCCGCGTCGGCGTCGGCCAGGTCCTCGTGGTATTCGGGGTGCTGGTCGATCCAGCCGGCGGCGATGGTCTCGAGCGCTTCCATCGGCAAGCCCTGCCGGTGCTTGGCGTACACGTCGCAGAAGAAGCGGCGCACGTCTTCCTGGGAGGGGTTGAACATATATAGATAAGGCGAGAAGGGTAGGGAAGGCGAAAAGGGGGAAAAACGTCAGCCGAAAGACCGCTTTTGCGGGGGCTCGATGTGTCCGGCGTTCCGGTGACGAAGCGTTACGCCGTAACGTAACGAATCGCGAAATGGCCTGCTTACGAGCTGTTTCCACACATGGCCGGCAGGCTGTCAAAAAGAAAAATATCCATACAAATCAACAGGTTGCGTCATCGGCAAGCAGCTTGACACGGCGCCGGCCCAAAGCGGCACGCTAGTTGCCCCTGAGTAGGCATCTTTTGTCACAGAGGCTGCCATGAACGCTCCACAAGCATCGACCGTTTCGTCCGAAGGACTTGCCGCCGCCAACGGCGCAGCTCCTGTTGTCATTGCCCAGGCCACCGTTACTCCGCTCGGTACTCCCGGCGCGATGAGTTCGGCGGCGCCCGCTGCTGCTGCCGGCCCGGCCAGCATCGGGACATTATCGAATGCCACGCCCGGCGTCGCAGTGATGCGCGACGGTGTCCGCATTCCGGTCGATGGCAATCAGACCCTGATTGCCGGTGACCGCGTGATCGTGCCGCAGGACGGCCACGCCAACGTGCTGTTCCCCGGCTCGGCCACCAACAAGGCGCCGCTGGCCGGCGTCTTCACCGGCGGCACCGACGCCACCATCGGCTCGACCAAGCTGCCGGGCGGCCTCGAACAAGTGAATGTGGATGTCGCCTCGGGCGACCTCCAAGTGACCCCGCCCGACAGCGACGCCGACGCGGCCGCGCTGGCCGTGACCAAGAAGCTCGCCGCCGGCAGCGGCATCGGCCTGGGCGAATTCGCGCTGGGCGCGCTGGGTGCCGCGGCGCTGGGTGCCGCGCTCGGCGGCGGCGGCGGCGGCGGCACGTCCGGCATCCCGCTGCTCGTGTCTTCCGGCGATCCGAACACCCCCACGACCCCGACGACGCC
>NZ_JBXASW010000058.1:0-38492 GCF_058809745.1 Variovorax sp. MPBD4-3 | reverse complement strand
CCCCGGCCCTCCCCCAGAGCGGCAAGGAGAAAGACAGCAAGGAAGCGAGCGTGCGCACCACGCTGCGCGCGCCGCTGCAGCGCTTTGCGCTCGACACGCTGCAGCGCCACCTGCGCGAACTTCGCGACCGCCACGTGGAAGACGGCGCGCTCGTGGTGCTCGACAACGCCACGGGTGAAGTGCTCGCCTGGGTCGGCTCGTCGGGCCCGCTGAGCCAGGCCGCCGAGGTCGACGGCGTCACCGCGCTGCGCCAGCCCGGCTCCACCCTCAAGCCGCTGCTCTACGGCCAGGCGATTGCCGAGCGGCGCATCACCGCCGCTTCGCTGATCGAGGACTCGTCGGCGCAGATCAGCACCGCCAGCGGCCTCTACATTCCGCAGAACTACGACCGCCGCTTCAAGGGCCCGGTGTCGGCGCGCACTGCGCTGGCCGCGTCGCTCAACGTGCCCGCGGTGCGCACGCTGGTGATGGTGTCGCCCGAGGCCTTCGCGCGCGAGCTGCGCGCCGCCGGCCTGCCGCTGCGCGAGAGCGGCGACTACTACGGCTACAGCCTCGCGCTCGGCAGCGCCGAGGTGTCGCTGCTGTCGCTCACCAACGCCTACCGCATGCTGGCCAACGGCGGGCGTTACGGCACCACGACGCTGACCGCGCGGCCTGCATCCAATCCAGCCGTTGCGGCCAACAACAAGGCCAAGGCCGCCGAGCCGCCGATGCTCGATGCGGGTGCCGCCTTCATCGTCGGCGACATCCTCTCCGACCCGAACGCCCGCACCCGCACCTTCGGCCTGGACAGCATCCTGTCCACCCGCTTCTGGACCGCCGTGAAGACCGGCACCAGCAAGGACATGCGCGACAACTGGGCCGTGGGCTGGTCGCAGCGCTACACGGTCGGCGTGTGGGTGGGCAACGCCAGCGGCGCGTCGATGTGGGACGTGAGCGGCACCAGCGGCGCCGCGCCGGTGTGGGCCGAGGTGATGCGCTTCCTGCACGCCCGCGAACCCAGCCGCGCGCCCGCGCCGCCGCCCGGCGTGGTGCAGGCGCACGTGGAGTTCGGCCCCGGTGCCGACGGCGGCCCGCTGGAGGCCGCGCGCGACGAGTGGTTCCTGCAGGGCACCGAGCAGCCGCTGTTCGCGCTGGACACCGGCATGGCCGGCAGTGCAGCGTCGGCGCGCATCACCGCGCCGTCCGACGGCACCATCATCGCGGTCGACCCCGACATTCCGCCGCTGCGCCAGCGCGTGCGCTTCGAGTCGGAAGGGCGCGGCGTGCAATGGCGCATCGACGGCAAGCATTTCGCGCGCGGCAACAGCGCGCAGTGGCTGCCCTGGCCGGGGCGCCATGTGATCGAACTGGTCGACAGCACGGGCAAGGTGGTCGACCAGCGGCGCATCGAAGTGCGCGGCGCGGGCGTCGTGACCAAGAGCGCGAAGCGATGAGAGCGGGCTTCGCCAATCCGGCCGCGCACGGCTGGCTTCGGCTGGCCGCCTTCCTGATGCTGGTGGCCGCAGCGTTCGCGCTGTGCCTCCCCGCGCACGCCAGGCCGGTGCCGGTGCCCGCGATGACCTCGCGCGTGGTCGACCTCACGAAGACGCTGAACACCGAAGACGCCGGCTCGCTGCGCGAGGACATTTCCGCCATCGAGCAACGCACGCAGGCCCAGCTCGCGGTGCTGATCGTGCCCACCACGGGGGAGGATTCCATCGAGCAGTTCGCCACGCGCGTCTTCGCGCAGTGGAAGCTCGGCCGCGAGGAAGAGAACGACGGCGTGCTGCTGCTGGTGGCGCTGAAAGACCGCCGCATGCGCATCGAGGTCGGCACGGGCCTGGAAGGCCGCGTCACCGACATCCAGGCGGCCCGCATCATCGACGGCGAGATGACGCCGCGCTTTCGCAACGGCGACTTCGCGGGCGGCGTGAAGGCGGCGGTGCAGTCGCTGTCGGAGCTGATCAGCGCGCCGCAGCTGCAGGCGGTGGAAGAAGAGCCGCAGGCCGAGGCGCAGGACAGGGAGTCTTCGCCGCTGCACCGCGTGATCGACGCGTTCTCTACCGAGTCCAGCCAGTCGCGCATCAACACGACCCTGCTCGCGGTGATGCTCTGGACCATCGGCGTGGGGGTGTGGCACGGAAGCCGGCCGCGACCGGCCTCGCCGCGCGTGGTGTCGCAAGGCAGCGGCAAGCGGGGCCGCAAGGGCCGGCGCGTGGACGCGCACCGTACGCAGCGCGAAGGCGCACTCTGGGCCGACCTGAAGACCGAGCCGCCGTCGCCCGAGCGGCGCCGCTGGCCGACGGTGCTGGGCCTGCTCGCGGCCGGCCCGGTGGGCGCGACGCTGGCGCTGGCGAACCTCGCGATGCCGTTCGCCCTCTTCATGCCGGTCGGCTTCATGTATGGGGTCGGCTACCTGTCGGGCCGGTTCAGGACGGCACGCTATGTGTTCATCTGCATCGCGCTGGCGATCGCGGGTCTCGTCGGGCTCGGCTTCTACCTGGGCGCGGACAAGGTGCCGTGGATCATCGGGGGCGTGATCGCCACTGCCGTGGTCGGCATCGGCCTCGCGGTGATCGTGGCGGGCGTGCGCATTCACTGGAAGCGCGGCGCGCTCGGCTTCATGGTGCGGCTCGCGCTGGTGACGGGCGTCATCGGCTTCGCCTTCGTCCAGCTGCGGCCGGGCTCGGAGCCGGACGAGACCTGGCTCGTCATGGCGCTGGTGAGCTTCATCGCGCTGGTGTTCGGGTTCTTCCCCGCCACTGGCAACGGCAGCGGCGACGACCACGACGACGACCGCGACAGCGGATGGAGCAGCAGCTCGTCGAGCAGCAGCAGTAGCAGTAGCAGTAGCAGTTCGTCGGACAGTTCCTCGTCCTCGGGCGGCGGCTCCAGCAGCGGCGGCGGCGCTTCGGGCAGCTGGTAGCCCTGGCTAGGACGACCTGAAGATGCTCAGGACGTAGTCGACGAAGGTCTTGATCTTTGGGGAATTCCGGCGCGCCGGCAGGTAGACCAGGTTGATTTCCTGCGGCTTGAGCTTCAGCTGCGGCAATACCGGCAGCAGCAGGCCCCTGTCCACCTGCGGCTGGGCCAGCGACACCGGCAGCAGGGCAATGCCGCGGGACGACAGCGCCAGTTGCAGGATCAGTTCCATGTCGTCCGACCGGAAAGCGCTTTGCACGCGAACGCGATGGGTCTTGTCGACGGCCGCGAGGTTGACCTCCCGCTTGCGGCCGTCGGCGCCCGTGGTCAGGAACACATGCCGGGAAAAGTCTTGCAGGCTCTCGACGGCCGGATGGGGCGCCAGGTAGTCCGGCGTGGCGCAAAGCATCAGCGCCTCGTCTTTCAAATGGCGCGCGACCAGTTCGTCGCACCCGTCGCGCCCGCGGCGGATGGCCACGTCGGCCTCGTCGCGGAACAGGTCGGCGCGGTCGTTGCCGGTCTCGACCACAACCTCGAGTTGCGGATAGGCGGTCATGAACGCCGGCAGGTGGCTCATGAGCAGCGCCCTGCCGTAGTAGTGCGGCACCACGATGCGCAGCCGTCCCGTCACCGCGTTGCCGCCGGAAGACAAATTGAGCATGACGTCGTCGAGGATGGTCAGCACATGCTGCGCCGCCACCAGGAATTCGCGCCCTTCCTCCGTGAGCGCGAAGCGCGTGGAGCCGCGATGCAGCAGCAGATGGCCCACCGTGGCTTCCAGCCGCTGGAGCTGGCGCGAGGCGGAAGCCTTGGGTACGTTCAGCACATCGGCGGCGGGGGTGAGGCCCCCCAACTGCGCGGCTTTCGTGAACAGCCGCACGTCCGACAAAGAAAAGTCCTTCATTTCAGATTCGACGTGATCCGTTTTTCTTTTTCTCCCGGGCGCTCCCTGTTGGCGTGGTGGCGGGAGTGCCAGACGCCGAGCAGATGAAAATGAAACTTAAAGATTCATAAGTGACCTTTAGTTTCATTTTCCAGCACATGTCAGACAATTGGTAACGTTTAACTCAACCTTTCCCAAAGCTGGGGAAAAGTTCACTGTTTTGCCAAAAATCTTCGAATCCAACTTGCACAATCCAGCGGACAAGCTCCACGACCGTTGCGTGCTGCGAAAGCGAGCAACCACCGCGCTCGCAGCCCGGGATTTGCACAGCGGGCAAAATTCGTCCAATCATTGAATGAATAGGCCCATCTGATGCTCGCTCAAGCCCCACGCACCTCCTTGGCGGACGCCGCCGCCGAAAGCATCCGCGCGGAGATCTCCGGCGGCCGCTGGGCCGTCGGCAGCCGCATTCCCATCGAGCCGCAGCTCGCCCTGCTGCTGGGCGTGAGCCGCGGCACGGTGCGCGAAGCGGTCAAGACGCTGGTGTCGCGCGGCCTGCTCGAAGTGCGGCAGGGCTCGGGCACCTACGTGCGCTCCGGCTTCGACCCCTCTTCCAGCCTGCAGAAAATGCGCCGCGCCAGCCTGCGCGACCAGTTCGAAGTGCGCCGCGCACTCGAGGTCGAAGCCGTCCGGCTCGCGGCGGTGCGGCACACGGCCCGCGACCTGCGCCGGCTGAGCACGCTGCTCGACAAGCGCGGCGTTCCCGACGAAGCCGACGACGGCGCCGGCTTCGTCGAACGCGACCTCGCCTTCCACCTGGCCATCGTCGACGTGTCGGGCAACCTGGCGCTGGCCGAGACCTGCCGCTTCATCACCGGCTACATCAAGGAAACGATCGCCAGCACCATGGGCACCGCGCTGCCCGAGCCCGACGAGGCGGCGCACCGCGCCATCATCGACGGCATCGCCAGCGGCGACCCCGACATCGCCGCCGCGGCGGTGCGCGCCTTCATGGCGCCGATGATCGACGCGCTGGCGCTGGGCACGGCATGAGCGCCGCCGCCCTCGAACGCGACGCCGCCGTTCAACGCACCCGCCCCCCGCAACCCGGCGCGGCCGAAGACCTGCTGATCGACGCCGAGGCCGACAACCGGCCCGCGCCGCAGCCCACGCCCGCGCCCAACCTGGGCCGACGCATCCTGCTCGGCGCGAGCGTGGTGCTTATCGCGTTCAACCTGCGGCCGGTGTTCGCCAGCCTCTCGGTGGTGCTGCCGGAAATCATCAAGGCGACCGGTCTCTCGGCCACCGCCGCGAGCCTGCTGACCACGCTGCCCATCGTCTGCCTGGGCGTGTTCGCGCCGCTGGCACCGGGGCTCGGGCGCCGCTTCGGCACCGAGCGCACGCTGCTCGGCTGCATGGTGCTGATCCTGCTGGGCACGGTGCTGCGCGGCACCGGCAACATTCCGCTGCTGTTCCTGGCGTCGGCCATCGCGGGCAGCGGCATCGCGGTGTCGAACGTGCTGCTGTCGGGCCTGGTGAAGCGCGACTTTGCCAAGCAGGCGGCTCTGATGATGGGCCTCTACACCATGGCCGTGTGCGGCGGTGCCGCCAGCGCGGCGGGCCTCACCGTGCCCATCGAGCATGCGCTGGGCGGCGGCTGGACCATGGCGCTGGCCATGTGGGCGCTGCCGGCCGCGGTGGTCACGCTGGTCTGGGCGCCGCAGGCGCTGCCGGTCAAGGCGGTGGCGAGCGAATCGGGCTTCACGGTGCGCGGGCTGTGGCGCGACAGGCTGGCTTGGCAGGTCACCTTCTTCATGGGGCTGCAGTCCGCCCTCGCCTACATCGTGATGGGCTGGCTCGCGCCCATCCTGCGCGAGCGCGGCCTCGGCAGCGAGACTGCCGGCTACGTGGTGTCGCTGTCGGTCATGACGCAGGTGGTGACCTGCCTCGTGGTGCCGGCGCTGGCGGTGAAGCTGCGCAACCAGCGCGGCCTGGCCGTGGCGCTGGCGGTGCTCACGGTGGCGGCCATGCTGGCGATGCTGTTCGCGCCGCTCGGCGGCGTGTGGCTGTGGGCGGTGCTGCTGGGCATCGCGCAGGGCGGTACCTTCGCGCTGGCGCTCACGATGATCGTGCTGCGCTCGCCCGACTCGCACGTGGCCGCGCACCTGTCGGGCATGGCGCAGGGCGTGGGCTACATGGTGGCCGCCTTCGGGCCGCTGGTGGCCGGGCTGCTGCACGGCTGGACGGGGAGCTTCCGCGCCTCGTCGTGGCTGTTCATCGGGCTGGGCATCGCGCTGGTGATCGCGGGCCTCGGCGCCGGCCGCACCAGGCATGTGGGCGCGGTGACGGTGCCGCGCGGCGCCTGATCTTCCTTGCCGCCTACTGCGGCCCGCCGCCGCAGAAGTCGGCCGCGCCGCCGCCGCTGCCATCGCCGGAAAAGCGCGAGCGCGTGCTGACGGTGGCGCTGGCCGGCACGTGCGCGGCCCAGTCGCTCTGCAGCCAGGTGAACTGCCAGCCGTAGGGGCCGCCGGCCTTTGCCGGCTCGCTGTAGGCGATGCGCAGGCTGCCGCTGCTTTCGTCGTGGCAGTGCTTCGAGGTCTTGTATTCCTTCTCGGAGAAGCAGGCGCGGATCAACTTGCTGCACGAAAACGGAATGCCTTCGTACGCGGCCTTGGCGGACGCGGGATCGGCATCGAGCGGCACGAAGTCGGCGGTGGAAAACGACGCGCCGCCGCCCGAATAGCTCTCGAACTGGCGCTGCAGCACCGCCACGGCCCAGCGCCCGTCGGCCAGCGGATACAGGGCCGGCGCGAGCGAGCGACGGACCTCGCTGTTGCCTGCCTCGCCCGCCTCGCCCTCCTTGACGGAGCCGGCGTACCCGGTGAAGTCGTACACCCGGTCGAGCTTCCAATCCGTCGCATCCGCCGCCCGCTTCAGCCGGCCCAGGGCCAGCGGCGCTTCCGACAGCACCACGAAGTCGCCGGGAGCGCCGCCGCGCGGACGATGGAGCGTCAGCGCCTTGGCGTCGCAGGGCTGGGGCAGCAAGGCGCACAGGTGGGCGCGCCATTCGGCATCGATCGACTCGGGCTGCCTCACCGCGACGAAAACCTGCGCCGCCGGGGCGGCAACCGCGGGCACCGCGACCGGCAGCGCGGGCAGCGCGGCCAGCAGCGCCGCGGGAATGGGCATTTTCTTCATGGGGCCGATGGTAAAACCCGGGCCGTGAACTCCGCCCCAACCTCCACTCCCATCCTGCAGCTGCAGGACATCGGCTTCGCCTACCCCGGCCAGAGCGCCATCGCATCCGGCTGGACCGCCTCGATCGGCCCCGGCGTGACGCTGCTCCATGGCGACACGGGCGCCGGCAAGTCGGCCCTGCTCCAGGTGATCGCCGGCGTGCTGCCCGCCAGCGGCCGGCTGACGGTGGCCGGCACCCGGCTGGACGCCTCGCCAGAGGCCTACCGCCGCCAGGTCTTCTTCGTCGACCCCGCCACCGAGCGCTTCGACCAGCTCACCGCCCGCGAGTGCACGCGGCAACTGGCCGAAGGCGACACCGGCTTCGACCCCGATGCCTGGCAGACGCTGGTCGACGGCTTCTCGCTCGAGCCGCACCTCGACAAGAAGCTCTTCATGCTCTCGACCGGCTCCAGGCGCAAGGTCTGGATGGCCGCGGGGCTCGCCTCGGGCCGGCCGCTGGTGCTGCTCGACGAGCCGACCGCCGGGCTCGACGCCGGATCCACCCGCTGCCTCTGGAAAGCCCTTTCGGACATTGCCGGGCGGGGCCGCCGGGCCGTTCTGGTCGCCAGCGCGGCGCTGGTCGACACCGTGCCGCTGGCGGCTACCATCGCCCTGCCGCTGGATTGACAGAGCCTTTCGCGGGGAGATCGCTCCCCCGGATCGGCCACCCTCCCTCCGCCCGGCGACAATCGCTACCTCGTGAACTGATTCATCCCTGAAGTTCACGCCACCCGACAACCCAGGATTTACGGACGCAAGCGCATGAGCTCGAAGCAACCCACCATCGTCTACACCCTCACCGACGAGGCGCCCCTGCTGGCGACCTACGCGTTTTTGCCCATCATCCGCGCCTTCACCAATCCGGCCGGCATCGACGTCACCACCAGCGACATCTCGGTGGCAGCCCGCATCCTGGGCGAATTTCCCGAATTCCTGAGCGACGACCAGAAGGTGCCGGACAACCTGGCCGAACTCGGCAAGCTCACGCTCAAGCCTGAAGCCAACATCATCAAGCTGCCCAACATCAGCGCCTCGGTCGCCCAGCTCAAGGCGGCGATCAAGGAACTGCAGGGCAAGGGCTACAAGATTCCCGACTACCCGGAGAACCCGACCTCGGACGAGGACAAGGACATCCGCGCGCGCTACAACAAGTGCACCGGCAGCGCCGTGAACCCGGTCCTGCGCGAAGGCAACTCCGACCGCCGCGCGCCCAAGGCCGTCAAGGAATACGCGCGCAAGAACCCGCACAGCATGGCCGAGTGGAGCCAGGCCTCGCGCTCGCACGTCTCGCACATGCACGGCGGCGACTTCTACCACGGCGAAAAGTCCATGACGCTGGACCGCGCGCGCAACGTCAAGATGGAGCTCATCACCAAGAGCGGCAAGACCATCGTGCTCAAGCCCAAGGTCGCGCTGCTGGACCGCGAGGTCATCGACTCCATGTTCATGAGCAAGAAGGCGCTGCTGGCCTTCTATGAAAAGGAAATCGAGGACGCGCACAAGACCGGCGTCATGTTCTCGCTGCACGTGAAGGCCACCATGATGAAGGTCTCGCACCCCATCGTGTTCGGCCACTGCGTGAAGATCTTCTACAAGGAAGCCTTCGAGAAACACGGCAAGCTGTTCGACGAACTGGGCATCAACGTCAACAACGGCATGGTCGACCTGTACACCAAGATCGCCACGCTGCCCCAGAGCACGCAGGACGAGATCAAGCGCGACCTGCACGCCTGCCACGAGAACCGCCCCGAGCTGGCCATGGTCGACTCGGCCAAGGGCATCACCAACTTCCATTCGCCCAACGACGTCATCGTGGACGCTTCCATGCCCGCGATGATCCGCAACGGCGGCAAGATGTGGGGCGCCGACGGCCGCCTGAAGGACGTGAAGGCCGTGATGCCCGAATCGACCTTCGCCCGCATCTACCAGGAGATCATCAACTTCTGCAAGTGGCACGGCGCCTTCGACCCCAAGACCATGGGCACGGTGCCCAACGTGGGCCTCATGGCCCAGAAGGCCGAGGAATACGGCTCGCACGACAAGACCTTCGAGATCCCCGAAGACGGCGTCGCCAACATCACCGACCTGGACACCGGCGAAGTGCTGATGAGCGAGAACGTGGAGCAAGGCGACATCTGGCGCATGTGCCAGGTCAAGGACGCCGCGATCCGCGACTGGGTCAAGCTGGCCGTCACCCGCGCGCGCAACTCGGGCATGCCTGTGGTGTTCTGGCTGGACGCCTACCGCCCGCACGAGGCGCAGCTGATCACCAAGGTCAAGATGTACCTGCACGAGCACAACACCTCGGGCCTGGACATCCAGATCATGAGCCAGGTGCGCGCCATGCGCTACACGCTGGAGCGCGTCGTGCGCGGCCTGGACACCATCAGCGCCACCGGCAACATCCTGCGCGACTACCTGACCGACCTGTTCCCCATCATGGAACTGGGCACCTCGGCCAAGATGCTGTCGATCGTGCCGCTGATGGCCGGCGGCGGCCTCTACGAAACCGGCGCGGGCGGCTCGGCCCCCAAGCACGTGCAGCAGCTGGTGGAAGAAAACCACCTGCGCTGGGACTCGCTGGGCGAATTCCTCGCGCTGGCCGTCAGCCTGGAAGACCTGGGCCTGAAGACCGGCAACAAGAAGGCCTCCATCCTGGCCAAGACGCTCGACACCGCCACCGGCAAGCTGCTGGACAACAACAAGAACCCGTCGCCCAAGACCGGCCAGCTCGACAACCGCGGCAGCCAGTTCTACCTGGCGATGTACTGGGCGCAGGAACTGGCCGCGCAGACCGAAGACAAGGAACTGCAGGCGCTGTTCGTGAAGCTGGCCGACTCGCTCACCAGCAACGAGAAGAAGATCGTCGAAGAGCTGGCGGCCGTGCAGGGCAAGCCCGTCGACATCGGCGGCTACTACCTGGCCGACAAGACGAAGTTCGAGGCGGTGATGCGCCCGAGCGCCACGCTGAACGCGGCGCTGGCTTCGGCGCAAGGCTGACGCGCTGACGAAGCGATGAGCCCACGGGACGGCGGCAAGCGCCGTCCCGGCTCACTCGCGCAGAGCGAGGGACGGAACTAGACTGTTCGCCCCCTCAGCTCTTCCAGGCAGGCCCCTCATGAAATACCGTCTGCTTATTTCCCTCGCCCTGGCCTTCGCAGGCGCCGCCCACGGCGCAGAAGACTGCGAAGCGCTGCGCACCCGCATCGAATCGAAGATCGCCGCCGCCGGTGTCGCGCGTTTCGCCGTCACCGTCGTCGATGCCAACGCAACGGCGGCCGGCCAGGTGGTGGGCAGCTGCGAACTCGGCAGCAAGAAGGTCGTGTACGAGCGCGACGTCGGGCCGGTGCGCGAAGGCGTCGCTCCCGCGCCTGCGTCGGGCGCGCCATCTGGCGGCAGCGAGCCGATCCTCACCGAATGCAGGGACGGGACCGTGTCCGTCGGCGGCGACTGCAGGAAGCAGCCCTAGCAAAAAGCCGCCGCCCCCGGATCAGCTACCCCGGGCCTCCGGGTCCAGCAGCCCCATCTGCATGCCCTCGCGCACGGCCTGCGCACGCGACTTCACGGCCAGCTTGCGGTAGATGTTCTTGACCTGCGCATCGACCGTGTGGGGCGAGCGGTAGCTCGTCTCGGCGATCTGCTTGTTGCTCAGGCCCTGGGAGACCATCCGCAGCACGTTGATCTCTCGCGGGGACAGCGAAGACCGCCCGCAGTCCGGGCCCGGCGGCTGCAGGCTGCGCACCCGCCTTGGCTTGGCGGGCGGCCGCACGGCAGCCGCGTCGGCCTTGGTTTCGTGCATCTGGCGCGCATCCAGGATGCGCTGTGCGATCCGCGACGCCGTCGCCGTGTCGCCTTCCGCGACCAGCCGCATCAGGAAGGCCAGTTCGACCTCGTTCGCCTCGGAGAACAGCGAACCCACGGCGCCCGCCGCGGCCACGCAGTCTGCATGGAGCGCCTGCGCGGCCATGGACAGCGCGGCCGGCTCGGTGCCGCGCTTGCCCTCGCGCACAGGTTCGGTGGGGATCCTCGTTGTTTTTTTATCGGACAGCATGTGTCGGCGCTCGCTCGAGAAGGGTGGAAAACTGCGAGACCCCTTGTCTCGGGACCTCCGCGTGGCCCTGCAACCACGTCACCCCGAAGATTGCTTTCGTATGACAAACGGCCTTGACCGTGCGTCTCAGTTCTTGCGAGAATCCGCCGCAAATCCGTTACTTTTTGGCACTTTAGGGTTATTTTCAGATTTTCTGAGAGCCTGTCCGCCTGATTCGGAGCGTTTTTGATGGGCTTGCGCGAAACAGAAACCGCCTCCCGTTCCTCCCTGCGGAGCGGCATCTCCCACAGCCATTTCGACGTGGCTGCCGAACCTCCGCACCGGCAATTCCTGGCCTGGCGCGAGCGCGTGGGCCATGTGATCGACGTCGTCCCCTCGGCGTCGGACATCGGCAAGCCGTTCCACGCGTCCATCGACCGGTACGAAGTCGGCGACATCGTCTTCACCGACTGCCGCTCCGACGCCATGCTGCTCGAGCGCTCGCTCGCGCGCATCTCCACCGACAACGTCCGCAACTACGCCTTCCACGTGTTCGCCGAAGGCGACGTCGACAGCGTGACCGTACGCTCCTCGGCGCAGCGCGACGCACCGGCCGCGGCGAAGTTCGTGGCGCTCGACATGGGCCAGCCGGTGCGCATGCATCGCAACGCCTGCCATGTGCTGACCTTCTTCGTGCCGGGCGCGATGGTGCAGGAGGTCTTTCCCGACCCCGCGGCCGTCCACGCCCGCACGATGCAGCCCGACTCGCCCATCGCACAACTGGCGCTGGATCACACGGCCGCGCTCGGCCGGGAGATCGCGACGCTGAGCGCCCCGGCCGCCGAAAGCGCCGTGCGCGACGCCGTGCAGTTGCTGCTCGCGGGCTTCGGCAAGCAGGCGCGCCTGAGCGGCGGAGCGCGTGCAGCCACCCGCGCGGCGATGTTCGGGCAGGTGCGCCGCTATGTGCAGGCCAACCTGCATCGCGCCGACCTGTCTCCGGAGAACGTGCTGGCGGCGCTGCATCTTCCGCGCCCGACCCTTTACCGGCTGTTCCAGCACGAAGGCGGCCTGGGTGCGTACATGCGCCACCTGCGGCTGCGGCATGCGGCCGACGACCTCGTGCGCTATCCGCACACCATGGTGACCGACGTGGCCTACGGCGTCGGGTTCAAGAGCCCGTCGGACTTCACGAGGGCCTTCCGAAGGGCCTACGGCATGTCGCCGCAGGAGTTCAGGGCTTCGTCGGGCGCGCCTCACTGACCACCCGCGCGATCCACGCCAGCAGCACGGCGACGACCTCGTCGCGGTTGACCTCGTTGAGCGTCTCGTGGCGCGCACCGCCGAACACGTGGCTCGACACGTCTCGCAGCCCCGCCTCGCGGTAGCGCTGCACCAGTGGGTAGAACCACTCGGCCTTGTTGCTGACCGGGTCCTGGTCGCCGATGAACAGGTACAGCGGCAGATCGGGGCGGATGCGCTGTCGCATCGCCTCGGGCGTCAGGTCCGCCAGCTTCGCGAACATCGAGCCCAGCCCCTCGGCCGAGGCGGTGAAGCCGCACAGCGGATCGGCGATGTAGGCGTCGACCTGAGCCGGGTCGCGGCTGAGCCAGTCGAACGGCGTGCGCACATCGGGCAGCGCGGCGTTCATGTCCTCCAGCTTGAAGCCGGACTGCAGCGCGGTCCCCAGCAGGTCGAGCGCCGACGTGCCCGAAAGCACGGCCCCTGACAGCAGCGCGCTGTGCTCGACGAGGTAGTACTGCGTGGCGAACGAGCCCATGCTGTGGCCCAGCAGGATCAGCGGCAGCCCCGGGTGCACGCCGCGCACGTGGCGGCTCAGGAGCGCCATGTCGTCCACCAGGCCGGTGAAAGCGCGTGGACCGAACTCGCCCAGTTCGCCGCGCGCGGCGGCGCCCTTGCCGTGGCCCCGGTGCTCGTTGGCGTAGACGACATAGCCGGCCTCCACCAGCGCTTGCGCCAGATGCCGATAGCGCAGCGAATGCTCGCCCATGCCGTGCGCCAGTTGAATCACGGCGCGCTGCGTCGGGCCTTGCCAGCGATGCGCTTCGATCGCGATGCCGTCGTTGGAAGTCAGGTCGAAGTGCGTCTCTGTGCTCGGCATGCAGTGCTCCATTGAAAAGGGAACGCCATCCTAGGGGGTGGCGGGCGCAGCGAGGATCAGGGCTTTCCAGCTTCCTGCGCGCGGCGGGCCGCGAGCAGCCCGGCCATCTTCTTCAAGGCCGCCTCCAGCGTGGGCTCGACGTGGATCGAGCAGGCCAGCATCAGGTTCAGCGGCTGGCCGAAGTCTTCGACGGCAATGCCGGTACCGGTCTCGCGCAATACGCCGTTCGCGTCCACTTCGCACGGCAGCGCCGCGCGCACGCGACCTGCATAACTGCCTTCGGGCACGCCATAAGCCACGACCGGAATCCCCAGCGCGACTGCGGCCCCCACCTCGAACACCGTGCCCGAGTCTGGCTCCAGTCCCCTGAAGCTGGCGAGATTGGCGAGAACGCCATCGGCGCCGCGAAGGCGCTGCATGTTGGCCTCGTAGATCTGCATCTCCGGAGTCTGCGTGCTCTGGTCTTCGTTGCCATCCGCGGGTAACAGGACCGCAAGGCCCGCGGCTTCGCAAGCCGCCTTGAGCCGGACGAAGTGCTCTCTCGCGTCAGGACGAAAGACATCCGGCCCGGCCAGGTAGACGCGCGGACGCGGCGCGATGTCGAGGGCTTCATTCATCGGCAAAGCATCGGCGATTTCCGGGCCGGGCTCAATCCCGGCGGCGTGACGGGAAGTGACACGCAGCCAGATGCATTCATGGCGGATTGGGCAAGAAGTTCGCACGAAACGGCTACCACCCAGCGCCCGTTTTTCTGAAGAATCGCTGCACCACCCAAGCTACGGTGCCGCTCTAGCGCGAAAGTACCAAGCGGCGGCCCGCGCCGGCCTTTCCCCTTCGCATCGCGTTTTGCAGGATCAGGCAGAAACCGCGTTCGATCCGGATACCGCTTGCAGCCCTTGCCGCGAGAAACTTCCTTCCATGCCCGGCGCACGCTCATCTCTGGTGTGCGCCCCGCGGCCAACCGACCAGCACAAGGAGTTCTCCATGACCGCAATCCAGGAAAAAGTCGTCCTCATCACCGGCGCGAGCAGCGGTATCGGCGAAGCGACCGCGCGGCTGCTTGCGCGGCGCGGCGCCAAGGTGGTGCTCGGTGCGCGGCGCACCGACCGGCTCGCGGCGCTCGTGGCCGAGATCGAAGCCACCGGCGGCACCGCCAGCTTCCAGCGCCTCGACGTCACGCACCGGCCCGACGTGGAAGCATTTGCCGAGTTCGCCCTCGAGACGCACGGGCACATCGACGTGCTGGTGAACGCCGCGGGCGTGATGCCGATGTCGCCGCTGTGGAACCGCAAGATCGAGGAGTGGGAACTCATGATCGACGTGAACCTGCGCGGCGTGCTGCTCGGCATTGCGGCCGTGCTGCCAACGATGCAGGAGCAGGGCTGGGGCCACATCGTCAACGTGGCGCCGGTGGCGATGCAGGGCGTGTCGCCCGCCTCCGCCGTCTACCACGGCACGCAGTACGCGGTGAACGCGATCTCCGAGGGGCTGCGCCAGGAGCACGCCGGCCGCCTGCACGTGACGATGATCAGCCCCGACGTGAACGGCCCGGGCGACCCGCTGGCCGAACGCATTGCCAACAGCTACTCGCGCGAGCGCATGCGCACCAACCGGCGCATCGCGGTGCCGGTGGACGCGGTGGCCCGCTCGATTGCCGGCGCCATCGAGGGCTACGGCATCACCGTCGACACGATGCGGCTGCCCTACAGGCAGAAGCCGCATCCCGCCGTGTACGTGCAGTGATTCAGTAGGTCTTGTAGGGCAGGAACTTGCCCGACAGCACCACGTTGACCCGGTCGCCCTTCGGGTCGGCCTGGCGCTGGATGTCCATGCTGAAGTCGATGGCGCTCATGATGCCGTCGCCGAACTCCTCATGGATCAGTTCCTTGATGGTGGTGCCGTACACGCTCACCACCTCGTACCAGCGGTAGATGAGCGGGTCGGTCGGCACCGGCGTGGGCAGCGAGCCCTTGTAGGGCACCACCTGCAGCCATTTCTGCTCTTCCGGCGTGAGGCCGAAGATCTTGCCGACGACCTTGGCCTGCTTGTCGTCGAGCGTCATCTGGCCGAGGCAGGCGGCGGTGGTCCACTCCTTGGAGAGACCGACCTTCCTGGCCACGTCGGCCCACTGGATGCCCTTGCTCACCTTGACGGTGATGATCTTCTCCGTGACGTCGTTGCGGTTCATGCGGTCTCCTGTTTGAACATGCCGTAGCAAGCAACAGCCGTGCCGGAGCTCAGCGCAACTTGCGCTCCGCTTCCTTGATGGGCTGGTCGTTGATGCTCGCGAAGCGGCGCTGCATCAGGCCGTTCTCCGCGAACTCCCAGTTCTCGTTGCCGTGGCTGCGATACCACTGGCCCGCGTCGTCACGCCATTCGTACTCGAAGCGCACCGCGATGCGGTTGTCCATGAAGGCCCACAGCTGCTTCTTCAGCCGGTAGTCGAGTTCGCGCGCCCACTTGCGCGAGAGGAACTCGACCACCTGCTCGCGGCCGTTGACGAACTCGGCGCGGTTGCGCCACTCGGTGTCGGGCGTGTAGGCCAGGCTCACGCGCACGGGGTCGCGCGAGTTCCAGGCGTCTTCGGCCGCCTGGACTTTCTTGATGGCCGATTCGAGGGTGAAGGGCGGCAGCGGGGGACGTGATTCCATGAGAGTCTTTCAATGAAGTGGCAAGAGGGAATGCACCGCAATGTGCCACATGTAGACAGACCTGTCTACATGCCTACAATCGCACCATGGACATCTCCGCACTGCCGGCGCGCGAGCGCATCCTTCTCACCGCCCACGACCTCTTCTATGCCGACGGCATCCGCGCCACCGGCATCGACCGCGTCATCGCTGCGTCGGGCGTCACCAAGGTCACTTTCTACCGGCACTTCCCGTCGAAGGACGACCTGGTGCGCGCCTTCCTCGACCACCGCCACGGCCTGTGGATGGCGTGGTTCGTCGACGCGCTGGGCCGGCGCGGCGCGCAACGGCGAATCGAGGGCGGGCAGGCGCTGATGGTGCTGGCCGACGTGATGGCCGAGTGGTTCGCCGACCCGGCGTTTCGCGGCTGCGCGTTCATCAACTCGGTGGTGGAGATCGGCGCCAGCGTGGCCGGCGCCACCGGCATCGCGCGCGAGCACAAGCGCGAGATGGTCGAGGTCATCGCGGGACTGCTGCCCGATGTTCCGCAACGCATGGCGCTCGCGCAGGCTGCGGCGCTGGGCGTGGACGGCGCCATCGTCAAGGCGCAGATGGGCGACGCGGCACTGGCGCGCGAAGCCGTCGACGACCTGCGCCGGCTGCTCCAGGCACTGACGGCCACGCTCGCCGTCGCCTAGGCCGGAGCACTGGCAGCCGGGAGCGTTCGATACCATCGAACCCCGCAGCTTTCGCCGACAAGAAGATGGTTTCACCGCGCCTCCCCTCGACCCAGGGCCTCCAGGCCTTCGAGGCCGTCGCGCGCCTGCGCAGCGTGAACCTGGCGGCCGAGGAACTCAGCGTGACGCCCAGCGCGGTGAGCCACCGCATCCGGCAGCTCGAGCTTCTGCTGGAACTCAAGTTCTTCACCGGCAGCGACTTCAGCCTCAGCGCCGACGGCATGGCCTACCTGGCCCGCGTGCGCGAGGCCATTGCGGCACTGCAGCAAGTGCCCGGCCGCGAGCCGGCGTCGCAGATGCGGCGGCTGCGCGTGGCGGTCACGCCCACCTTCTCGCGGCAGATACTGCTGCCCCGGCTCGCGCGCTTTCGCGACACCTACCCGAACATCGAGCTGATGCTGCAGGTGACGGCGCCGGTGCGCAGCTCCACGCTGGAAGAGGTCGACCTGGAGCTGCGCTTCGGCACCGGCCCGTTTCACGACCGCGAGTTCTGCCAGCTGCTGGCCGACGAGGTGTCGCCCGCGTGCAGCCCGGCGTACCTGCAACGCCACGGCCCTTTCGAGGACGGCTTCTCGACCGACGCCGAGGTGTCGCGCTCGCAGTTGCTGCGCACGCCGCTGGAGTCTTGGCGCACCTGGTTCAAGGCCTGCGGCATCGGGCTGCCCGAGCCCGCCAGCGGCCACCAGCTCACCGACCTGGGCCTGGCGCTCGATGCGGCGGCGGAAGACTTCGGCGTGGTGCTGATGCACCTGAAGCTCGGCAGCGCCTGGCTCGACAACGGCCGGCTCGTGCGGCTGTCGCCGCGCAGCGTGCCTTCGCCCAACGCCTACTTCCTGTGCTGGCGGCCGGGCACCATGGAACGCTGGGAATGCGCCACCTTCGTCGAGTGGCTGCGGCAGGCACTGCGCGACTGAATTCTTTTCAGCCGAAGCCTCCGCTTTTTTCAGATGGCCCGCCGGGGCACCTGCCGATAATGGCCGGTTAGCCCCCGCCAACCCACAAAGACCATCCAGGAGACGCACCGTGCCCGACCTTTCCAAGATCACCAGCATCGAAGACCTACGGGTGATCGCCAAGCGGCGCGTGCCGAAGATGTTCTACGACTACGCCGACTCCGGCGCCTGGACCGAGGGCACCTACCGCGCCAACGAAAGCGACTTCCAGAAGATCAAGCTGCGCCAGCGCGTGGCGGTGAACATGGAAGGCCGCTCGCTGCGCACCACCATGGCCGGGCAGGAAACCGCGATGCCCGTGGCCATCGCGCCCACCGGCCTCACCGGCATGCAGCACGCCGACGGCGAGATCCTCGGCGCCCGCGCGGCCAAGGCCTTCGGCATTCCGTTCACGCTGTCGACCATGAGCATCTGCTCGCTGGAAGATATCGCCGAGCACACCGGCCGCCACCCGTTCTGGTTCCAGCTCTACGTCATGAAGGACCGCGACTTCATCGAACGCCTGATCGAGCGCGCCAAGGCCGCCAACGTCACCGCGCTGCAGCTCACGCTGGACCTGCAGATCCTGGGGCAGCGCCACAAGGACATCAAGAACGGCCTCACCGCGCCGCCCAAGCCCACCATCAAGAACCTCATCAACCTCGCCACCAAGCCGGCCTGGTGCATGGGCATGCTGGGCACGAAGCGACGCACCTTCGGCAACATCGCGGGCCATGCCAAGGGCGTGAAAGACCTGTCGTCGCTGTCTTCGTGGACCGCCGAGCAGTTCGACCCCGCGCTCAGCTGGGCCGACGTCGAGTGGATCAAGAAGCTCTGGGGCGGCAAGCTCATCCTCAAGGGCATCATGGACGTGGAAGACGCGCGCCTGGCCGCCAACAGCGGTGCCGATGCGCTCATCGTGTCGAACCACGGCGGCCGCCAGCTCGACGGCGCGCCCTCTTCCATCGCGGCACTGCCCGCCATCGTCGAAGCGGTGGGCAGCGAGATCGAGGTGTGGATGGACGGCGGCATCCGCAGCGGGCAGGACGTGCTCAAGGCGCGCGCGCTGGGCGCACGCGGCACGCTCATCGGCCGCAGCTTCCTGTACGGGCTGGGCGCCCACGGCGAGGCCGGCGTGACGCGCGCGCTGCAGATCATCCAGAAGGAGCTCGACATCACCATGGCCTTCTGCGGCCGCACGAACATCGACGAAGTCGATTCGAGCATCCTGCTGCCCGGCACGTTCTAGGGCCTGCGCGAAGGCCACTTCGGGGGTAGGCCGATGAGGCGCCGGCTGACACGGCGCCCCCACGTGCAGGCGCAGAATGTTTTGGCAACAACAACATCGCCCGCACGGCGGCAAAGGCACCATGAGCGCAGTCACGCCTACCCATGGAGGCCAGACGGCTTCCTCTTCTTCTTCGTCCCCACCGCACTACAGCGCCGAAGAAAAACGCCACCGCGTCTTCGCGATCATGGCGGCCTCCTCGGGCAACCTGGTCGAGTGGTTCGACTTCTACGTGTATGCCTTCTCGGCGCTGTACTTCGCGCCGGCCTTCTTTCCCAAATCGGACCCCACCGCGCAACTGCTGAACACCGCCGGCGTGTTCGCGGCCGGCTTCCTCATGCGGCCCATCGGCGGCTGGCTGTTCGGCCGCGTGGCCGACCGGCTCGGGCGCAAGACCTCGATGCTGATCTCCGTCACCATGATGTGCGGCGGCTCGCTCGTCATCGCGGCGCTGCCCACCTACGCGCAGATCGGCGCCTGGGCGCCCTTCCTGCTGCTCATCTGCCGCCTGTTCCAGGGCCTGTCGGTGGGCGGTGAATACGGCACCACCGCCACCTACATGAGCGAGGTCGCGCTGCGTGGCCAGCGCGGCTTCTTCTCGTCGTTCCAGTACGTCACGCTGATCGGCGGGCAACTGCTGGCGGTGCTGGTCATCGTGGCGCTCGAGCAGATGCTGACCGAGGCCGAGCTCAAGGCCTGGGGCTGGCGCATTCCGTTCGTCATCGGCGCCATCGCCGCCGTGGTCGCGCTGCTGCTGCGCCGCACGCTGCATGAAACGCAGAGCGCCGAGGCCCGGGAGAACAAGGAGGCCGGCAGCATCGCGGGCCTCTTCAAGCACCACACGCCTGCGTTCCTGACGGTGCTGGGCTACACGGCCGGCGGCTCGCTCATCTTCTATACCTTCACCACCTACATGCAGAAGTACCTGGTGAACACGGTGCACCTGCCGATCAAGACCGCGAGCTACGTCATGACCGGCGCGCTGTTCGTCTACATGTGCATGCAGCCGGTGTTCGGCGCGCTGTCGGACCGCATCGGGCGGCGCAACAACATGCTGCTGTTCGGCGGACTGGGTGCGCTGGCCACGGTGCCCATTCTCACGGCCCTGCAGCACACCACCAGCCCGGTGCTGGCCTTCGTGCTCATCATCGTGGCCCTGGCCATCGTGAGCTTCTACACCTCGATCAGCGGCATCGTGAAGGCCGAGATGTTCCCGCCCGAAGTGCGCGCGCTGGGCGTCGGGCTGGCCTACGCGGTGGCGAACGCCGTCTTCGGCGGCTCGGCGGAGTACGTGGCGCTGGGCCTCAAGTCGCTGGGCCACGAGTCGGCCTTCTTCTGGTACGTGAGCGCGATGATGGTCCTCGCCTTCGTCGTCAGCCTGCGCCTGCCGCGGCAGGCCAGCTACCTGCATCACGATCACTGAGGGTGCAAAACCCCTTTGTTCGGGCAATTCAGACCCGAAGCAACGGGACATACTTCCGCCTCCTAGAGGAAAGAGGCATGAAGTCAAAGCTGGAAACAGCCATGGTGTGCGGCGTTGCCGTGCTCGTCTACGGCGCGCTGATCGGCGTGTTCGCGGCCTATCCACCGGCCGCCACCGGCGACTGGGCAGCCTGGGCCCAGGCCTTCGGCTCCGTCACCGCCATCGGCCTGGGGCTGTGGGTCGTGCAGCGTCAACACACGCTGGAAATGCAGCGCCGCGAGGCACGCAAGCTGGCGGCGCGGCTTTCAATGCACCAGGGGGCGCTGCAACTGATCAACGCGGTCTATGTGGTCGCGGAGAAGGTCAAGTCGCACCCCGACGAAACCGCGCTCGACCTGCTTCACCTGTCGCTCGAAGTCGAAGGCATCACGTCGGCGCTGGCGAATGTGGACCACCTGCGCTTCGAGACTCCCCGTGCGATCGATGCGCTATTGGCGGCGCAGTCGGCTTCGAGGAAGCTGCTGGCGCATCTGCAGCGGGCCTATGACCTGTCGCTGGACGGGCGGGGGCACAAGTGGGCGCCGGTGAAGGAGTTTGCGGAGCAGGCCAGTGCTTTGGTGAGGCCGCCTATGGAGGCGTTTCGTGCGGAGCTTGCGCAGGCGCAGAAGTAGGCAGCGCCTGGAAGTGCTTCTCGGCGTGCTCGCAGGGGCTTTCTTCCTGCGTTCTCACAACTCAAATATCCGCGCCATCCCCACCCACTTCTCCCCCACAGGCGTCCAAGGCGTAGCCGCCTGAAACTTCCACATCAGCTCTTCCCACTCCCGAATCTTCGGATCGATCTTCGAAGCCAGCGCCATCGCCTCCGCGTCATAACGCGCGTCGTCCGTCTCCATCAGCATCACCATCCGCGTGCCCAGCCGATAGATCTCCATCGCAGTCACGCCATGCGCGACAAGGTGCGCGCGCACCTCGGGCCATATCTCGCGGTGATACGCCTCGTACTCGGCAATCAACGCCGGGTCGTCCTTCAGATCGAGGGCAAGGCAATGGCGCATGAAAACTCCAGTCCAAGAAAATCAGGTCAACGCCCGGTCCAGATGCGTATACCCGCCGTCCACAAACACCCACTGCCCCGTCGTGTGCGAAGCGCGCTCCGACAGCAGGAACACGACGTTGTCCGCAATCTCCTGCGGCGTGGTCATGCGGTGTCCCAGCGGAATCTTGCTGGTGATCTCTTCCAGCTTGCGGTCGGGCTCGTCGAAGCCCGATATCCATCGCTGGTAGAGCGGCGTCATCACTTCGGCGGGAATCACCGCGTTCACGCGCACGCCGTCTTCCCGCAATGACGCGGCCCACTCGCGGGTCAGCGACAGTTGCGCGCCCTTGGCGGCCGTGTAGCCGCTGGTGTTGCCCTGGCCGGTCACCGCGGTCTTCGACGAGATGTTGACGATCGCGCCCCGGCTCGCCTTCAGGTGCGGCAGGCAGTAATGCGCCATCACGTAGCAGTGGATCAGGTTGCGTTCGAGCGAACCGACGAAGGCCTCGCGCCCTGCTTCCAGGCCCACGCTGTCGTTCACGCCGGCGTTGTTGACCAGCCCGTCGATGCGGCCGAACTCCGCGGCGGTGTCGGCCACGGCCTTGGCGCAAGCCGCCTCCTCCATCAGCTCGAACTGAATGAACCGCATGCGCGGCTGCAGCGCGCGCAGCGCTTCTTCGAACGGCGCATCGAGCGGGTTCTTGCCGCAGATCACCGGCACAGCGCCCTCGCTCGCCAGCGTCATCGAGATGGCAGCGCCAATGCCGCTGCCGCCGCCGGTGACGAGCACCACCTTGTCTTTCAGATGCAGGTCCATGGTCGGGAGATGCCTTTCGTTTTGTATGGTCCGGACTCAGCCTCGAAAGCGGTAGCGTTCCAGCGATTCGGGCTTCATGGTGATGGAAAAGCCCGCGCCCTTCGGCGGCATGTAGGCCGCATTTCGGATCTTGCAGGGTTCGATGAAGTGCTCGTGCAGATGGTCGACGTACTCGACCACGCGGCCTTCGCGCGTGCCGGAGATGCAGAGGTAGTCGATCATCGACAGGTGCTGCACGTACTCGCAAAGGCCCACGCCGCCGGCATGCGGGCACACGGGCAGCTTGTACTTCGCGGCCATGAGCATCACGGCAAGGATCTCGTTCACGCCGCCGAGGCGGCATGCGTCGATCTGCACCACGTCGATGCCGCCGCGCATGATGAACTGCTTGAACATGATGCGGTTCTGGCACATCTCGCCGGTGGCCACCTTCACGGGTGCCACGCCTTCGCGGATCTTGCGGTGCCCCTCGACGTCGTCGGGGCTGGTGGGCTCCTCGATGAACCACGGCCTGGCAAACGCCAGTTGCCGCACCCAGTCGATGGCCTGGTCGACTTCCCAGACCTGGTTGGCGTCGATCATCAGGTGGCGGTCGGGACCGAGCACTTCGCGCGCCACCGTCAGGCGGCGGATGTCGTCCTGCAGGTCGCGCCCCACCTTGAGCTTGATGTGGTTGAAGCCGGCGTCCACGGCCTCCTGCGCAAGCGTGCGCAGCTTCTCGTCGGAGTAGCCGAGCCAGCCGGCCGACGTGGTGTAGCAGGGGTAGCCCTCGGCCTTCAGCGTGGCGATGCGCCCGGCCTTTTCCTTCGCGGCTTCGGTGACGAGCGCCAGCGCCTCGTCGGGCGTGATGCAGTCGGCGATGTAGCGAAAGTCGATGCAGCGCACGAACGCCTCGGGGCTCATGTCGGCCACCAGCTGCCACACGGGCTTGCCTTCGGACTTGGCCCACAGGTCCCACATCGCGTTGACGACCGCGCCGGTGGCCAGGTGGATCGCGCCCTTGTCCGGGCCGATCCATCGCAGCTGGCTGTCGGAGGTCACGTGGCGCCAGAAGCGCCCCATGTCCTGCGCCACCCATGCAAGGTCGAGCCCCACCACCAGGTGGCGCATGGCCTCGATGGCGGCGCAGCAGATCTCGTTGCCGCGTCCGATGGTGAATGTGAGGCCGTGGCCTTCGAGCCCCGGCTGGTCGGTTTCGAGCACGACATACGCCGCCGAATAATCCGGGTCGGGGTTCATCGCGTCGGAACCGTCGAGCTGCTGCGAGGTGGGAAAGCGCACGTCGAGCACGCGCATCGATCGGACTGTGGTCATGTTCAGTCGTACAGCACGGCCGCGATCTTGGGGTCGGCGATGTTGGTCTTGTCGTACCAGAAGAACCCGGTGTCCACCACCTTCGGCAGCTTCTCGCCCTTGATCGCCTTCACCGCCATCTCCACGGTCTTGTAGCCCATGCCGACCGGGTTCTGCGTGATGGCGCCGGCCATGCTGCCGTCCATGATCGCGTTCTTCTGCTGCTTGCCGGAGTCGTAGCCGATGATCACGACCTTGCCGTTGCGCTTCATCTCCTTCACGCCGTTGACCACGCCAATGGCGGAGCCCTCGTTGGCGCCGAAGATGCCCTTGAGGTTGGGCGATGCCTGCAGGATCGACTTGGTGATCTCGGTCGACTTGAGCTGGTCGCCGCCGCCGTACTGCACGCTCACGATCTTGATGTTCGGGTAGGCCGACTTGATGCGGTTGACGAAGCCGTCGCGCCGGTCCACGCCGGTGCGGCTGGTCTGGTCGTGCACCACCAGCGCCACTTCGCCGCTCTTGCCGATCAGCTCGGCCATCTTGTCGGCGGCCAGCGCGGCGGCGGCCTTGTTGTCGGTGGTCGTGGTGGTGACGGGTATGTCGCTGTCCACGCCGGAGTCGAAGGCCACCACGGGAATCTTCGCGGCCTGCGCCTTCTTCAGCAGCGGAATGGCGGCCTGGCTGTCGAGCGCGGCAAAGCCGATGGCCTGCGGCTTCTTGGCCAGCGCGGCGGAGAGCATGTCGATCTGCTTGTCGACCATGGCCTCGGTCTCGGGGCCTTCGAAAGTGACCTTGACCTTGAAGTCCTTCGCGGCCTGCTCGGCGCCCGACTTCACGGCCTGCCAGAACTGGTGCTGGAAGCCCTTGGACACGAGCGGGATGTAGACCTCCTGCGCCTGCTGCGCGTGCGCCGCAAAGCCCGACAGGCCGATGAGGGCCGCGCCCAGCGTGGTGGTGACTGCTCTTCTCTGGATCATTCGATGTCTCCTGTGGTTGTGAAAATCAGCTCAGTGCCTGCTGCCGCCGCGCCGGCGAAGGATGTCCGCGTACACGGCAAGAATGATGATCACGCCCGTGACCACGGTCTGCCACTCCTGCGCGACCGAAAGAATGCGCAGGCCGTTGGTCAGCACGCTCATGATGAAGGCGCCGATGATGGTGCCGACGATGGTGCCGGTGCCGCCGCTGAGCGACGTGCCGCCGATGACCACCGCCGCAATCGCATCGAGCTCGTAGCCCTGCCCCAGCGCGGGCTGCGCGGAGTTCAGGCGAGAGGCAATCAGCAGACCCGCAATGCCGCAGATGCCGCCGCTCACCGTGTAGACCAGCACCTTCCAGAAATCGGTGTTCACGCCTGAGAGCCGCACCGCTTCTTCATTGCTGCCGAGCGCGAAGGTGTAGCGCCCGAGGATGGTCTTGTTGAGCACGATGCTCGCGGCCACGGCCACCAGGAACAGGATGAGCACCGCATTCGGAATCGGCAGCGACGGAATCAGGTAGCCGATCAGCGAGTCCTGCGAGATGGCGGTGAAGCCCGGCGTATCGTTGAAGTAGATCGGCTTGGTGCCCGAGATCACCAGCGACAGGCCCTTGAGCAGCATCATCATGCCCAGCGTGGCAATGAACGGCGGTATCTTGAGCTTGGCGATCAGCACGCCAGACACGAAGCCCGCCAGCGCGCCGAAAAGTATCGCGGCCGCAATGCCGAGCGCGAGCGGCATGCCCATGTAGGTGAGCACCACGCCGGCCATGACGGCGCAGAAGGTCATCAGCGTGCCCACCGACAGGTCGATGCCCGACGTGATGATGACGAATGTGCAGGCAATCGCCAGCACGCCGTTCACCGCGGTCGACTGGAGAATGCTCACCAGGTTGTCGGCCTGCAGGAACTGCGGCGACGCGATGCTGAAGAACACCATCAGCACGATCAGGCTGGCAAAGGCCAGCATCTTCTGCCGCGTGGCCGGACGAAAGAGCCGCGCCTTCAGCGAGAAGCCGGGCGTGGCAGCGGTGGTGGCGGTGGGGGTCGTCAAGGGGTGTCTCCAGTGTCGTCAGGTGGCGGTGGCGGCTTCGCGCCGGGTGGCGAGCTGCATGATCTTTTCCTGCGAGGCTTCGCGCCCCGCCAGTTCGCCGGTGATGCGGCCTTCGCACATCACCAGCACGCGGTGGCTCATGCGCAATATCTCGGGCAGCTCCGAAGAAATGATCACGATGGCCTTGCCCTGTTCTGCCAGCGCGTTGAGCAGGCGGTAGATCTCGGCCTTGGCGCCCACGTCGATGCCGCGCGTGGGCTCGTCGAAGAAGAGCACGCCGCAGTCGCGCAGCAGCCACTTGGCAATCACGATCTTCTGCTGGTTGCCGCCGGAGAGCAGCCGCACCTGCTGCTGGGTCGAGGGCGTCTTGATGTTGAGCTGCTTCACGTAGCGCTCGCCCGCCGCGCTGATTGCGGCCTGGTCGATGAACATGCCCATCGACAGGAAACGCTTCATGTTCGGCAGCGCAATGTTGGTCTCCACGTCCATGCCGGTGGCCAGGCCGAAATGCTTTCGGTCTTCCGAGAGATAGCCGATGCCGTGCGCCACCGCGTCTTCGGGCGAGCGGATGGACACCTTCCTTCCGCGCACGAAGACCTCGCCGGCATCGATGCGGTCCGCGCCGAACACGGCGCGTGCAAGCTCGGTGCGCCCCGCGCCCATCAGCCCCGCAAAGCCCAGGATCTCGCCCTTGCGCAGCACGAAGCTGGCGTTGCGCACCATGGTGCCGCGGCAGATGCCCCGTGCTTCCAGCACCACCTCGTTGCCCGAGGTGTCGGGAAGTTCGTTTTCCACATCGGTGAGCCGGCGCCCCACCATCATGGCAATGAGCGAGTCCATCGGCGTCTCGGCCATGGGCACGGTGGCGATGTACTGGCCGTCGCGCATCACGGTCACGCGGTCGGCAATGCGCTTGAGCTCGTCCATCTTGTGCGAGATGTAGACCACGGCCACGCCCTGCGACTTGAGCTGCCCGATGATGCGAAACAGGTCGGCCACTTCCTCGTTGTTCAGCGCGGCGGTGGGCTCGTCCATGATGAGCACGCGCGAGTCGAAGGACAGCGCCTTGGCGATCTCCACCATCTGCTGCCTGGCGACCGTGAGTTCGCCCACCGGCGTGCGCGGGTCGAGCCGCAGGTTCATGCGCTCGAAGATGCGTTGCGTTTCCGCGCGCATGGCCTCTTCGTCGATGAACAGGCCCAGGCGCCCGCGCGGCTCGCGGCCGATGAAGATGTTCTGCGCCGCGCTCAGGTGGTTCATCAGGTTGAGCTCCTGATGGATGATGCCGATGCCCAGCGCCTGCGCGGCGCGCGGGCTGTCGATGTCCACGGGCTGGCCGTCGAGCAGCACCTCGCCGGAGTCCTTGCTGTAGACGCCCGCGAGCACTTTCATCAGCGTGGACTTGCCGGCGCCGTTCTCGCCCATGAGGGCATGCACCTCGCCTGGCTGCAGATCGAACTGCGCCTTGTCGAGCGCGCGCACGCCGGCGAATGACTTGCAGAGGTCGCGGATGGTGACGATGGATGGCATGGCGCGTTCAGTCCGTGGCGATGTCGTAGAAGCGCTGCGCGGTGCCTCGCCAGACTTGCGCCTGTTCGTCGGCCGACAGCTGTCCGATGAAGTTGTCGCTCACCGAGATCCAGCCTGCGTAGTCGCCGGCCAGCGTGAGCACCGGCCAGTCGCTGCCCCACATCAGGCGAGCGGGTCCGAAGCATTCGAGCAGGTGCTCCCACACCGGGCGCACCACGCTCACGGCCGCGTCCACGTTGCCGTGCGTCGACTGCGGCGCCTCGCCCCAGAGGCCCGAGAACTTGCAGCACACCTGCGGCAGCGCAGCGACTGCGGCAATCTCCTTGCGCCACTGCGCAAAGGCTTCGCCGCCATGCGCACCCACCGGCGGCTTGGCGCCGTGGTCGATCACCACGGGCAACTGCGGCCAGTGCTTCAGGAAGCGCAGCAGCGGCGACAGGTGCCTCGGCTTCACCAGCGCATCGAAGCGCAGGCCGAGCCGCACGAGCGTGCGCACCGCATCGGGATGCGGCATGCGCGCGATCCAGTCGTCATCGGGCAGGTCCTGCAGCATCGGCCGCACGCCCTTGAACTTCGGATGCCGCGCCATGCGCTCCAGCGATGCAGTGGCTTCGGGCCGGCCCAGGTCGACCCAGCCGACCACGCCGCCGATGATGTCGTGCGCGGCCGCGAGCTCATGCATGAAGCCGGTCTCGGCTTCGGAGTCGGCCGCCTGCACCAGCACGGTCCGCGTCACGCCATGCGCTTGCATGAGCGGCATCAGGTCTTGCGGCATGAAGTCGCGCACCAGCGGCTCCAGCGCCGGCACGTCGGCGCGCAGCCACGTGTAGTCGCCGCGCGCGGGCTGCCAGAAGTGCTGGTGCGAGTCGATGCGTGTGACCATGCGTTTCCAATCGTCGGCAGCTGGGCTGGGGTCCATGGCGGGGCTATTCATTCAGATCGCGAGGCCGTCGTCAATCGATGCGAACGGCAATGCGGCATGGCGTTAGAACGTATGGCTGATACCGAAGTACGTGCCCGATTGCCGGCCGCCCGCGGGCGGGTTGTTGTTGGTGGCTTCGACCGAGAAGTTGGCCGTCGAACTGTTGTAGACCTTGCCCACCGATGCATAGAGCAAGGTGCGCTTTGACAACGCATAGTTGGCGCCCAGCATGTACAGGTTGGCGCTGCCGGCGTTGCGGTTCTGCGTGACGCGGAACACGGAGCCGATCATGGTGAGCCAGGGCGTGACCTGGTAGTTGGCGCCGACCCAGTAGTGGTTGGCCTTGCTCGGCGCGGTGAGCGGTGCATCGGGCGCGGACAGGCGCTGGTAGCCGGCGAACAGCTTCAATGCATCGAAGGTCGCGGTACCGCCGAGCGTGAGTTCCTTCGACGTGAGGAACAGGTCCGAGTACTTGCCGTTCTTGTCGCGCGCCACGTCGTAGATGGCACGCACTTCGAACGAAGGCGCGGCATAGACCAGCGAGACGCCTTCCTTGCGCAGCTTGCTGAAGCCGTCGGTCTGCTCGCCGAGCCCCGTCTGCAAGGTGGCACTGAAGCCGCCCCAGGTCGGCGTGGTGTATTCGATGCCGTTGTCGTTGCCCTGCCAGTTGCGCCCGCGCACCAGCGTGGCGGTGCCGATGAACTGCTGGCCCGTCGGGTCGAGATACCAGACGTCGTTGGAGATCGACAGGTTCTTGCCGAAGACCAGCTTGCCCCAGTAGTCCTGCAGGCCGACATATGCGCGCCGGTTGAGCAGCAGGTCGGCGCCGTTGGGCTTGGCGGCAGGCAGGTCGAAACCGCCTTCGAGCACGAACAGCGCGGTCATGCCGCCGCCCAGGTCCTCCGTGCCCTTGATTCCCAGCATGCTGGTACCCCACTGGTTGCCGGCGTGACGCCACAGCGTGCCGCCGCCGCGGCCGGACTTGTCGGCGATGTTGTTCTGGTAGTCGACGCCGGCAACCGCGCGACCGTAGAGCGTCACGCTGCTTTGGGCCTGCGCGCTCGTCGCGCCGAGCCCGAGGCAGACACATGCGACGCCGGCGTTGGCTATGGATCGGGAATTCAGCTTCTTCGTCATCTTCTCGTCTCCTTTTGTTGTTCCTGAACGGGGATGAGGCGACCGGTCAAGGTCCCTGGTGTGTGACAGCTTTTTGGCCTTACCAATTGGCATGACCACTTTGCCATATGGCCGAATTGGCCTTACCAGAACAAACCCTTTTCGGGTTTTCCCGTGGAAAACAAGGGTGACGGATGCAGATTGGCTGTATTTACAGTGTCAAACTGGCATGACCAGATAGCCTCGCGGCGCCGCTTGGCGCAGATCCAAATGCTTCCTCCCGCCAAACCCGCCGACACCCGGCGCCTCTATCAGCAGATCGCGGACCAGATCCGGACCTTCATCCGGGAGGGCAACCTGCCGCCCGGCGCGCGCTTGCCTCCGGAGCGGGAACTGGCGTTGCAGCTGGGTGTGTCGCGGCCTTCGCTGCGCGAAGCGCTGATCGCCCTGGAGATCGACGGGCGCATAGAGATACGGATGGGTTCGGGCGTCTATGTCTGCGCGTCGCAAGACACGTCCGAGCGCGCAACGCCGGCGGTGGGCGAGAGCCCTTCCGAAATGATGCAGGCCCGCGCCATGCTCGAAGGCTCCGTGGTGACGCTGGCATCGGCCCGCGTCACTCCACTGCAGCTCGAGCGCGTGAAGAACTGCCTGGAAGACATGCGCCAGGACGGCCTCCACGGCCGGTCGCAGCTAGAGAACGACCGGCGTTTTCACCTCGCCATTGCGGAGATGACGGAGAACTCCGTCCTTGTACGGCTCGTGGGAGAGCTGTTCGACGGGCGGCACAGCCCGATCTCGTCGCGCATGAGCGCAAGCACCGAAGACTCGCAAGCGTGGAAGGCCGCGTTCGCCGAGCACGAGGCCATCTACCGCGCGCTGGAGGCGCGGGACCCTCAAGCCGCCGTGGCGGCGATGCTTCATCACCTGAGCGCATCGCATGCGCGATGGACGGGGGAAACGCAGGCATCCGTGCCCTGACCGGCGCCTGCGCCATCGCTGAAGCGCGGCGCGGTACGGCTATTCGGCGTAAACGCCGGCCGCCTTGATGATCGGCGTCCACTTGGCGATTTCATCCGCCACGAACTTCTTGTGGCCCGCGGGCTCGATGCGCCCGTCGGTCGCCACCACGGCGCCCAGCAGTTCCTCGCGGTGGATGAAGTCGGGGTCTTTCAGCGCGGTCTTCACCGCGTCGCTCAGCTTCTTCAGCACCGGCGCGGGCGTGCCCTTGGGCGCATACAGGCCGTGCCAGATCGTGACCTGGAAGTTCTTCAGGCCCGCCTCGTCGAGCGTGGGCAGGTCTTTCAGCGCCGGCAGCGCGAGCCGCCTGGGCGTGGTCACGGCAAAGGCCTTGACCTTGCCGGACTGGATCTGCGGCGTGGTGTTGGTGGTCTGGTCGCACAGCAGGTCGATCTGCCCGCCGATCAGGTCGGTGATGGCCGGTGCGGTGCCCTTGTAGGGAACGGCGGTCATCTCGGTCTTGGTGGCGCTCTGGTAGAGCAACCCGCACAGGTGCGAGGCCGAGCCCACGCCGGCATTGCCGATGTTGATCTTGCCCTTGTTGGCCGCGATCCAGCTCGTCAGCTCCTTGTAGTTGGTGGCGGGGATGCTCGGCTTGGAGATGAGCGTCATCGGCACGTCGTTGACGATGCCCAGGTATTCGAAGTCGCTCTCCACCTTGAACGGCAGGTTGCGCACCAGGCTCGGCACGGTGGCCATCGCGATGTGGTTGAGCAGCAGCGTGTAGCCGTCGGGCGTGGCGCGCGCCACCTTGGCCGCGCCGATGGAACTGCCGGCGCCGGGCACGTTGTCGATGATCACCGTGCCGCCGCCCAGCGGCTTGCGCAGCGCCTCGGCCAGGTCGCGCGCGACGCGGTCGGTCGGGCCGCCGGCCGCGAAGGGCACGACGATGGTGATCGACTTGCCGGCCGGGAAGTCCTGCGCATGCGCGCCGGCGGCAATGGCGATAGCCGCGAGGGCGAACAGTTTTTTCATGAAGTCTCCGTTGCGTTGTCAAAAAAAGAAATTCAGGGCGCGCGCGAAGGCACGCGGCTCTCGAGCGCGGGCGGCTGCCATTGCGGCTGGATGTGGCAGCCGTTCCTGCCGTCGGTGTCGTAGCGCGGCATCAATGCCCTGCACCGCTGCGCGAGGCCTTCGGGCGTGGGCTTCTCGCCCTTGTCGATCCAGTCGAGCAGCGCGGCGAAGAGCGCCGGGTATTCCGAATCGCTCAGGTAGCTGTGCTCGCGCTCGCTGCTGAAGCCCTGCACCAGCAGGCTGCCGGTGCCGGCCGCGTCGCGGATGCGTCGGTAGGCGTTCTCCAACTCGACGAATGCCGTGGGGTCGTCTATCGCATGCAGGCCCACGGTCGGCAGCGACGTGCGCCCTGTGGGCTGGCTGTCGGCCGCCAGCGCGCCCTTGGCCTGCGGGTCGGCCGCGTAGCGCAGCACGCCGGCATTGAGCGCCGCATCGTCGGCCGAGCCGCTGTAGACCGCGCCGATGTTGCCGAAGGGGTTGCGCCCGCCGAGCCGCTTCTGCACCAGGTCCTGGAACAGCCAGGTGGCCCAGGTCAGGTGGCCGAGCAGCGAGCGCTCCTGGATCTTCACGACCGAAAGAATGGTCTTCAGCCGCGCGGCCTGCTCGGGCGTGCGCTGCGCGGCGGGCAGGCCGACGCCGGTGCATTCCTTCACGCGTGCGGCAAGGTCGGCGCGGGTGAGCTTCGAGTCGAGCGGCAGGCCCATCCACAGCGGGTACTGCGGCTCGTCGGGCTTCGGATGGTTGTGGCAGACGTACTGGTACACCACGCGCAGGTCGAGCCGGAAGTCGTAGGCGCTGTTGCCGCCGCCGAGCACGCCGCTGGTGAGCATCAGGCCGTCGTAGGGGCTCTTGGCTCCGCCCGCGGGCGCATACAGTTCGGCCGCCTTCGCCGCCACGCCCGCGCCGTAGCTCTGCCCGTGCAGCAGCGTGCGATGCGGCTGGCCGAAGTGGCGCACGAAGATCTGGCGCAGCCGCTCGGTGTCTTCGGCGGCCATGGTCACGCCGTAGCCGCCGCGCCGGTAGGTGGAGCCGGCCCAGGCATAGCCGGCCTTCACGGTGACGGCCCAGCGCTTGAGGTCTTCCTCGCTGCGCTCGAGCTTGGGCGGGCCGGTCTCGGGGCCGCCGTGGGCGTGCATCACGAGCACGCGGTTCGCGTTGTTCGCCCAGCCGCCCGGAATGGCGATCCAGTAGAGGGCGCCCATGCCGTCCTCACCGGTATAGCAGCGGGTGGCCTCCGGCACCGGCGACGGGCATGCAGCCGCCTGGGGCCCCGTGGGCGCAGCGTGCGCGGAAAGCATCGGCGCCGCGCCGATCAGCGCGAATGCCGCGAGGCAGAAGAGTCGTTTGTTCAATGGCGTACTCCGAATTCGAGCGCCGCGTTCGCCCCCGGGCTGGAGACGAAACCGAGGACGCCGCTGTTGAAGATGAAATTGCCCGGTCGGCCCGCATCGGCCTGCGCCACGCCGGGCACCGGCGTGTCGTAGCTCAGCCCCGCGGTCGCACCGCCGAGGCCAAGGCTGCCGCCGGCCACCGTGGCATCGTGGTTCTCGCCCTTGACGCTGACCAGCGCATAGCTGCCGTCGGCAACGCCGGCGGCAAGGCTCTGCTGCAGGCCATGCACGCGCATGCCGACGCTGGTGGCCGACTCGCGCACCAGGTGCAGCGGCACGGCAGCGCCGTTGACGAGGCCGATCACCATCGAGCCGGTGAGCGTGCCGCCGGTGGTCACGGCACCGCCAGTGGGCGAAGTGGTGAAGAGGTCGAAGGCGGCGCGCGCGGTGTTGTAGGCGACGTAGCCCTTCTCGGTCTGCGTGCAGTTGGCGTCGTAGACCATGAAACCGCCCGAGACCGGGTCGCGGCAGTATTGGAAGGTGCCCGCGTTGCGCAGCCGCACCGACGAAGCGAAGGCATTGGCGCTGCCGGAGCCCTGCTGCACGCCCACCGCATTGAACACGTTCGCCACCGGCTTGAAGTCGCCCGACACCGGCGCGGCCGAGAAGCTGTTCTGGAATGCCAGCAGCGGCGCGAAGCCTCCGCCGCTCGGCGCGTTCACGCCGCCCGACAGCACGCCGCCAGCGCCGAAGCTGAACACCGCCCCGCTCTCGGCGCTGGCATAGCTGCAGCTGCCTTCCGACACCAGCGAGCCGGTGCGCTGGGTGCCGGCGGCGCGCTGCAGGCTTGCGTCGATGGTCACGGTGTAGGCCATGGTGGCCGGGTCGATCTGCACGCGAAGTTCCTCGCCGAAGCTGTTGCCGCCTTTGTAGCTGGTCACGGAGGCGGGCAGGTTCGGGCAGGCCAGCGGGTCGCCGACTTCGGTCACGCAGCTGTAGTTGACGGCCGCGTCGAGGCTGCCGCTGCCACGGTACTTGGGCCACGACGGGAACTGGCACAGCGGACGCGTGCGGCCGTAGGTGCCGGCCACCGCATCCACCGCCACGCCGGTGGCGGGTGCGAGCCCGGCCTCCACCCAGCCTTCGAGCGCCGCCAGCGAATCCCAGTTGGGAATGAAGCTGCCGGTGCCGTGGCCCATGCCGGGCACGGTGTAGAAGCGCACGTTCTGGTCGACCGACGCCTGGCCCACGGTGGCGATGAGCTGCCTGTAGTAGTCGATGGTCGAGTTGGGGCTGATCACCTCGTCGGCCAGGCCGTGCAGCATGATGAGCCGGCCGCCGTGCGCGAAGAAGGGCGCGAGGTTCGGGTTGGTCGCGTCGGTGAGGTTCGACACCTCGGTCACGCGCGCGGCATGGCTGCCCGGGTCCAGCGGGTCGAAGGTCAGCGTGTCGAAGCCCGCGATGCGCGTGACGAAGAACTTCACCCACTGGTCGCCGGTGACGTACATGTTCGCATCGGACGAGGTGGCCGGATTGCCCGGCACCTTGCGCGTGCCGAGATCACGCGTGGTGTAGGGCCCCGCGACCAGCGCGCCTTCGAGCAGGTTGTAGCCGCCCGCGCGCTTCACGCCGTTGGCCAGCGAATAGGTGGTGAAGTCCAGCGGCGACTCGATGGCGTGCACGGTGGCGATCTGCGCGTCCGACAGGCAGGTGTCGCCCGTATCGGCGCCGCCGCTGCAGCGCAGCGAGGCAATGATCTGCGCATTGAGCAGGCGGCAACTTTCGACGTTGCTCACGATGTTGTCGGCCGCGCCGTCGAGCTTGTCGCAGGCCTGCATCACGGTCCTTTGCACCAGCAGCGTCTTGGCCACGTTCATCCAGCCCGCGCCGCCGTTGTTGTACAGCGCGCGGCCCACGGCCACGTTCGACAGCCGCGTGCCGGTGTAGTTGAGCGCGGGTTCGTTGGCGATCACGCCGTCGTAGTCCCCGGGCCAGCGCTGGATGTAGCTGAGCGCATCGCGCCCGCCGGTCGAGGTGCCGAGGAAGTAGGCGTGCTTCGGCTTCACCGCATAGCGCGCGAACACCAGCGCCTGCGCCACGTCGCGCGTCTTCTTGAGCGAATTGCCGCCGTAGTTGGCGAGCTGCTCGTCGTTGGCCGCGAACCTGCCGTCGGTGATGCTGCTCGACTGATGGCCGGAGTCGTCGCCGTAGGTGGCGTAGCCCAGCGCCAGCGGCGCGGGCTTGCCGGCGGGGCCGAAGCGGATGACCTCGGTGCCGTCGATGAGCACGCCGTCGAAACCGCCGCCGCCGAAGTGGATGGTCTTCTGGTTCCACTTCTCCGGCAGGTTCACCGCGAAGTTGATGACCGAGGCGCTCGGGTCGACCGGCTGGATGGTGCCGCGCACGCGGCAATAGTCGCCGAGCGTGTTGCCCGCATCGCCTGCGGCCACCGGCGCGGCGCTGGTGACGGTGGCGCCCTGGGTGGGCAGGCTGATCAGCGAGGCAGGCAGGCTCTTGCCGTTCAGGTCGGCGCAGGCAACCACCGGTTGCACCGGCGCGGGTGGCTGGTTGTCCGGCGGATCGTTGGCGGGCGGGTTGTTGCCGTTGGCCGGTGGCGTGGCGGGCAGCAGGCCGACACCGCCGCCCCCTCCTCCTCCGCCACCACCACCGCAGGCGGCAAGGATCAGCGAAACCAGCGAAAGGCCGATCGCATACAGGACGGCACGAATCATCGATGCAGGGCGCGTTGTGCGCATGGGTTTGTCTCCGGCATGCGGCCTCGTCGGACCGCTTGTTCTTGAATGGGCGGCCGGACGATAGATTCGGTGTGACTTAGGGTCAAATAAAATAACAAGGCACTTTCAATACCAAAAACATATGGACATAAGGGCACTGCGCTACTTCGTGGCCGTCGCGGGCACCGGCCACATGACGCGCGCGGCCGAGCAGCTCGGCATCCAGCAGCCGCCGCTGAGCCTGCAGATCAAGGCGCTGGAACGCGAGCTGGGCATGCCGCTGTTCCGCCGCCACCCGCGCGGCGTGGCGCTCACCGACGCGGGCCGGCTGTTCCAGGCCGAGGCGCTGCGCATGCTGCAGGACATGGAGTCCATGAAGCAGCGCATGGCCCGCGTGGCCAAGGGCCAGGCCGGCACGCTGGCGGTCGGCTTCACCAGTTCGGCGGCGGCGCACCGCTTCATGCCCGAGGCGCTGCGCGCATTCCGCCGCGCCTACCCCCTGGTGGAACTGCAGCTGCGCGAGGACAACGCCGCCGAACTCACCGAGGCACTGGCCACCGGGCGGCTGCACTGCGGCCTGCTGCGCGTGCCGGTGGCCCGGCCCGAGGGGCTGGTGTTCGAGACGATGCTGCGCGAACCGGTGCTGGTGGCCATGCCCAGCGACCATCGCTTTGCCCTCGCCCGTACCAAGGCTTCACGCCCGCTGCCGCTTGCCAGGCTGTGCGAGGAAGGCATCATCCTCGTGCGGCGCCCGGGTGCTCCCGGCCTCTATGCCGAGCTGCTCGCGCTGTGCCACGCCAAGGGGCTGCGCCCGCGCGTGGTGGCCGAAGTCGATCGCATGATGACCAACCTGAACCTCGTGGCCGCGGGCGTGGGCCTGTCGGTGGTGCCTGCCTCGATGACCGGCGTGCACGCGCACGCCATCGCCTACATGCGGCTGGCCGACGGCGGCCAGCTCGACGCGCCGCTCACGCTGGTGTCGCGCGCGGAAGAAGACAACCTGCCCGCGCAGCATTTCGCGGCGCTGCTGCGCAAGCTGGCAGGCGAGCACGCCGGCAACCACCCGTCGGCGCCATGAGCGCGCAGGCAAGGCGCCGCTTCGCGCAGGGTGCGGGCGCCTTGCTCGCCGCTGCCTGCGCGGCGCCGGGCCTGCTGCGCGCGGCCCCTCCTGCCTGGCCGCAACGCGCGGTGCGGCTGATCGTGGTGTACCCGCCCGGCGGCGTGAGCGACGGCATGGCCCGCGTGCTGGCCGAACCGCTCGCACAGGCGATCGGCGCGCCGGTGCTGATCGAAAACCGTCCCGGCGCGGGCGGCAGCCTGGGCATGGACGCGCTCGCGCGTTCGGCGCCCGACGGCTGCACGCTGGCTTTCTCGGCCATCAGCCCGCTCACGCTGCATCCGCTGCTGGCGCGCGTGCCCTACGACCCGCAGCACGCCTTCGTGCCCGTGGCCAGCGTGATGCGCACGCCGGTCCTGGTGGTCGGCACGCCGGCCTTCGCGGGGCGCGGCTTCGGCGCGCTGATCGCGCAGGCGCGCAGCCGGCCGGGCGCGGTGCGCTGGGCCACATCGGGCGTGGCCACCATCGGCCACATGGTGCTGGCGCAGGTGCGCATGCAAAGCCGCACCGACATCACGCACATCCCCTACCAGGGCGGCGGCCCGCAGCTCAACGATGCGCTCAGCGGGCAGTTCGAGGTGCTGTCCACCAACGTGGCCGCGCAACAGCTGCAGTACATCGAGGGCGGCCGCTTCCAGCCGCTGGCGGTGGGCGCGCCCGCGCGCATCGAGGCCCTGGCCGAGGTGCCGACGCTGGCGGAACTGGGCTTCGAGAAGGCGAACCGCGATTCGCTCTTCGGCATCTTCGCGCCGGCGCGCACGCCGCCAGCGGTGGTGCAGCGGCTCAACGCCGAGATCAACCGCGTGCTGTGCAGCGACGGCGTGCGTGCGCGGCTGCGCGAGGCCTACAACCTGCCGGCCGGCGGCAGCACAGAAGATTTCATGCGCGAGATCGCCATCGACCGGCGGCGCAACCGCGAGCTGGTGGCCGGCGACCGTTCGCAGTTCGACTGAGCGCGGCAGAGGCCGCGCCGTTCAGCCTTCGGCCCAGAGACGCGGATAGTCCTTCACGAAGCCGTCGGGCGTGGCGACCAGCACCGCGCTGTAGTCGAAGCGCCTTGCCTCGTAGGCGTACTCGGCTTCGCCGCGCCGCTCGTAGCGCTGCGCCAGTTCGCTCAGCACGCCGCCGTCCAGGTCCAGCCATGCGGCCGGGGCATCGGCGCTCTCGCCCTTCTCGAGGTTGAGCCGCCGCAGCTGCAGCAGGTTGGTGGCGGGCGTGAAGCCCAGGTCCAGATCGACGCAATGCGACATGTCGGTCACGGCTTCGTCGTTGAGCTTCCAGTGGCCGCGCGCGTCGCGCGTGATCGACAGGTCGATGGCCGAGCCGCCGAGCCAGCCGCGCACGGTGCCCCATTGGGTGTGCCAGTGCAGGTCGCAGCGCACGCGGTAGTGCAGCTGGCCGATGCGGCCGTCTTCCATGCGGAACACGGCGGCACCGTCGAGTTGCCAGGCCGAGGCATTGCGTTCGAGGCGGCAGGCGTCGTGACCCGGTGCGTCGAGCCTGCGCCAGAGAATGGAGGCAACGGTTTGCATGGCGCGGATGATGGACCGGCATGCTGCGGTGCGCAAGCCTTGTCCCTTCGTCATGGCCGAAGAAAATTGGCCGCCGATGCATGCCGGACAATGCCGGGCACCATGACAAAGCTCCCCGCGGCGCTCGCGCTGCTCCTGTCCGTCTTCTTCTGCGGCGCCGGCCATGCCGCAGCCGCGCTGAAAGACGGCGACATCGTCTTCCACACCTCGCGCTCGGCGCAGAGCGTGGCGGTGCAGCGTGCCACCGGCTCGCGCTACAGCCACATGGGCATCGTGCTGATGCGGGGCGGCAAGCCCTACGTGTTCGAGGCGGTGTCGACGGTGCGCTACACGCCGCTCGCACAATGGACCGCACGCGGCAATGGCGGCCACTACGTGGTCAAGCGGCTGCGCGATGCCGACCGGCTGCTGACGCCGGGCGCGGTGGCCACGCTGCGCGCCCGCACCGCCGATTTCGAGGGCCGCCCTTACGACCTGACGTTCGAATGGTCGGACCAGCGCATCTACTGCTCCGAACTCGTGTGGAAGCTCTACCAGCGCGCGCTGGGCGTGCGCATCGGCGAGCTGCAGAAGATCCGCGAATTCAACCTGACGGACCCGGCGGTGCGCGCCAAGATGCGCGAGCGCTACGGCGACAAGGTGCCGATGGACGAGCCGGTGATCTCTCCGGTGGCGATGTTCGAGTCGCCGTTGCTCAGGACCGTCGAGAGGCGCTGAGGGGTTTTCAGGGTAGCGCTCACGCCGACGGGGTGCCTTGCTCCGCGAATGTCCCCCGGGCTTCGCCCTCCTCCTTTATTTCGCTGCGCAAGG
>NZ_JBXASW010000057.1:0-40331 GCF_058809745.1 Variovorax sp. MPBD4-3 | reverse complement strand
AGGGCGCCGGGTGCTCCCCGCAGCGAAATAAAGGAGGAGGGGCGCAGCCCCGGGGGACATTCGCGGAGGGGAGTACCTGGTGGCCTGTGCACAAGCCCCGAACAAACCAACGACAAAAACGACAAGCAAGCAAAGACAACGCGCAACGGATCACTGACATGGAAGCGCTAATCAACACAACGCCGACCCAGGCGCCCGACAAGAGCGCACTGCGCACCTGGGGCCCGCTCGCGCTGATCCTGGTGCTAGCCGTGCTGCCGTTCCTGCCGCTGCCCGACTTCTGGATCATCCAGCTCAACTACATCGGCATCTACACCCTGCCGGTGCTGGGGCTCGTGCTGCTCACCGGGGTGGGCGGCCTCACCTCGTTCGGGCAGGCCGCCTTCGTCGGCATCGGTGCGTACACCACGGCCTACCTCACGGTGAACACAGGGCTGTCGCCGTGGGTCACGCTCTTCATCGGCCTGGCGCTCACCGGCGTCAGCGCCTCGATCATCGGCGCCATCACGCTGCGCATGTCGGGCCACTACCTGCCGCTGGCCACCATCGCCTGGGCGCTGTCGCTGTACTACCTGATGGGCAACCTCGACGCGCTGGGCAAGTACGACGGCATCCTGGGCGTCAAGGGCCTGTCGCTGTTCGGCTTCGAGTTCGGCCAGCAGCGGTTCTTCTACGGCGTGGTCTGGGTCATCGCGATCGTCGCGGCATTCGCGGTGATACGCCTGCTCGACTCGCGCAGCGGCCGCGCCATTCGCTCCCTGGCCGGCGGCTCGCAGATGGCCGAGGCCATGGGCGTGAACACGCTGCGCTTCAAGATCGGCATCTTCGTGCTGGCGGCCATGCTGGCCTCCATCTCTGGCTGGCTGTTCGCGCACTTCCAGCGCACGGTGAACCCCTCGCCCTTCGGGCTGAAGATGGGCATCGAGTACCTGTTCATGGCGGTGCTAGGCGGCGCGGCCCACGTGTGGGGCGCCATTGCCGGCGCGGGCGTGGTCAAGCTGCTCGAAGACCAGCTGCAGGTGCTGCTGCCCAAGCTCATCGGCACGGCCGGCAGCTACGAGCTGATCGTGTTCGGCATCATGATCGTGCTGGTGCTCAAGTACCTGCCCGAGGGCCTCTGGGCCTTCGTCGACCGGCGCCTGCCGCGCCCGCGCCGCAGCGTCGACTGGCAGCACGCCAGGGACCTGCCCGCGCGCGCGAAGCCGGCCGCGGGCGATGTGGTGCTCGACGTGCAGGCCATCCGCAAGACCTTCGGCGGGCTGGTGGCGGTGAACGACATCAGCTTCCAGACGCGCGCCGGCCAGATCGTCGGCCTGATCGGGCCGAACGGCGCGGGCAAGTCGACCACCTTCAACCTGATCACCGGCGTGCTCGGCCTCTCGGGCGGCGCGGTGCGCTTCCGCGGCGAGGCCATCGGCGGGCTGGGCGCGCGGCAGATCGCGCAGCGCGGCGTGTCGCGCACCTTCCAGCACGTGAAGATGGTGGCCGACATGACGGTGCTGGAGAACGTGGCGCTGGGCGCGCACCTGCGCGGCCGCAAGGGCGCCATCGCGGCCATGCTGCGCATCGACCGCCAGGAAGAGCGCGCGCTGTTCCGCGAGGCCGAGCGCCAGCTGCGGCGCGTGGGCATGGGCGACTACCTGCACGAACTGGCGGGCAACCTGGCCATGGGCCAGCAGCGCCTGCTGGAGATCGCACGCGCGCTGTGCGCCGACCCGGCCCTGCTGCTGCTCGACGAGCCCGCGGCCGGCCTGCGCCACAAGGAAAAGGAAGCGCTGGGCAAGGTGCTGCGGCAACTGCGCGACGAGGGCATGAGCATCCTGCTGGTCGAGCACGACATGGGGCTGGTGATGGACATCTGCGACCACATCGTGGTGATGGAGTTCGGCACCCACCTGATGGAGGGCACGCCCGCCGAGGTGCAGAACAGCGACAAGGTGCGCGCCGCGTACCTGGGAACGGAACATTGACATGACGACACCCCTGCTTCGCATACGCGACCTGCACGCCGGCTACGGGCGCGCCGAGGTGCTGCACGGCATCGACCTGCAGGCCGACCAGGGCCGCGTCGTCACCGTGATCGGGCCGAACGGCGCGGGCAAGTCGACGCTGCTCAATGCGCTGATGGGCGTGCTGCCCTCCAAGGGCATCATCGAGTTCAAGGGCCAGCCCATCTCGGCGATGACGCTCGAGGAACGCGTGATGCTCGGCATTGCGCTGGTGCCCGAGAAACGCGAGCTGTTCGGCACCATGCCGGTCGAAGACAACCTCGTGCTCGGCGCGTTCCGCCAGGTGCGGCTGCGCAACAAGCAGTGGCGCGACCGCATCGACGAGGTCTACACGCTGTTCCCGCGCCTGAAGGAGCGGCGCGCGCAGCTGGCCGGCACGCTCTCCGGCGGCGAGCGGCAGATGCTGGCGGTGGGCCGCGCGCTGATGTCGCGCCCCACGCTGCTGATGCTCGACGAACCCAGCCTGGGGCTGGCGCCGCTGGTGGTGCAGGAGATCTTCCGCACGGTCGACGCGCTGCGCGCCACGGGCGTGACCATTCTGCTGGTGGAGCAGAACGCGCGCGCCGCGCTCGAAGTGGCGGACCACGGCTACGTGCTCGAAATGGGCAGCGTGAGCCTCGAGGGCGAGGCACACAAGCTCGCGGTCGATTCGCGCGTGATCGACACCTACCTGGGCGCGGCGCGCAAGGCCGCCTGACGAGAAAAGAAGATCGACCGAGACACCCGCCGCACACGCGGCAAGGAGACGACATGACGAGACAGCGCCACTTCACATTCGGTCTGTGCGCAAGCGCGCTCAGCGTTGCCACGCTGCTCGCGGCTTGCGCGGGCAGCCCACCCGCCCCGCATGCGCCGCTGGCCGCCGCGCGGCCCGGTACCCTGCAGGCCTGCGCCGACCTGGCCACGCGCGCGGCGCTGCCGGGCACGGTCTACACCGCCGTCACCGACGTGCCGGCCGGCATGGTCACGGTCGGCGGCGTCGCGATGGCGGCGCCCGCGCACTGCCTGGTGCAAGGCCGCATGAACGAGCGCACCAGCCCGGTCGACAACCAGCGCTATGCCGTCGGTTTCGAGATGCGGCTGCCGGTGGCATGGAACGGCCGCTTCTTCTACCAGGCCAACGGCGGGCTCGACGGCGTGGTGGTGCCCGCGCTCGGCGGCATTGGCGGCGGCGGCCCGCGCAGCAGCGCGCTGCAGATGGGCTTTGCCGTCATCAGCTCCGACGCCGGCCATGCGGGTTCGATGGGCCCGCGCTTCGGGCTCGACCCGCAGGCGCGGCTCGACTACGGATACAACGCGGTCGCGCAGCTCACGCCGATGGCGAAGAACCTCATCGCCAAGGCCTACGGCCGCGGCCCCGACCGCTCCTACTTCGGCGGCTGCTCGAACGGCGGGCGGCATGCGATGGTGGCCGCGGTGCGCTCGTCGCAGCAGTACGACGGCATCCTCGCGGGCGACCCCGGTTTCAACCTGCCGAAGGCGGCCGTGGCGCAGCTCTATGGCGCGCAGCAATACGCCGCCGTGGCCAGCGCGAAGACGCCCGCCGGCCAGCCCGACCTGCAAAGCGCCTTCACCCCGGCCGAGCTGAAGCTGGTGGCCGACAAGGTGCTGGCGCGCTGCGACGCGCTCGACGGCCTGGCCGACGGCATCGTGTCGAACGTGCAGGCCTGCAAAACGCGCTTCGACATCCAGCGCGACGTTCCCACCTGCGCCGCCGGCACGCGCGACGGCATGTGCCTCAGCGCGCCGCAGAAGAATGCGCTGGCCAACGTGTTCAAGGGCGCGCGCAACAGCGCGGGCCAGCCGATCTACAGCAGCTTCCCGTTCGACGCGGGCGTGAGCGGCGGCAACTGGCGCGAATGGAAGTTCGCGAGCCCGGCGACGCGCGACGCAGGTGCCGTGGCCTTCATCTTCAGCACGCCGCCGCTGGCCGACCGGCCGCAGGGCCTGCCGTTCGCGCTGGGCTTCGACATGGACCGCGACGCGCCGCGCATCGCCGCGACGGACGGCGTGTTCCGCGAGTCGGCGCTGTCGTTCATGACGCCGCCGGACGCGGCCAACCTGGGCGCGCTGCGCGACAAGGGCGGCCGAATGATCGTCTACCACGGCACCAGCGACCCGGTGTTCTCGTCGGACGACACCGCCGCCTGGTATGAACGCGTGCAGGCCGCGAACGGCGGCGATGCATCCTCGTTCGCGCGCTACTTCCCCGTGCCGGGCATGAACCACTGCTCGGGCGGCCCCGCCACCGACCAGTTCGACATGCTCAGCGCGCTGGTCGACTGGGTCGAACAGGGCAAGGCGCCCGCGTCGATCACCGCCTCCGCGCGCGGTGCCGGCACGCCCGTGCCGAACGCCGAAGTGCCGGCCAGCTGGTCGCCGCAGCGCACGCGCCCGCTGTGCCCCTATCCGCAAGTCGCCACATACACCGGCGGCGACACCGAGCGCGCAAGCAGCTTCGCCTGCAAGCCGCCTTCTCCCTAGATTTCCGAACCCCCATGGATTACAAGCCCCGCCCCGAAGATGTCCGATTCCTGCTGAACGCGGCGCTCGATGCGCCCACGCGCCTGGCCGCGCTCGCGCCTTTCGCCGAGGTTGACGAAGCGCTGCAGTCGCAGGTGCTGGAGGAGGCGGCGTGCTTTGTCGGCGAAGTGATCGCGCCGCTGAACCGGACCGGCGACGAGACCGGCTGCCGTTTTGCCGGCGGCGAAGTGACCAGCCCGCCGGGCTTTCGCGAGGCCTACCAGGCCTTCGTCGACGGCGGCTGGCCCGCTCTTTCGGCCGCGACCGAAGACGGCGGACAGGGCCTGCCCGCCGTGCTCGAGGCCGTGCTCTACGAATGGCTGGCCGCCGCCAACCACGGCTTCACGATGGCGCCCGGCCTGCTGCACGGCGCCTACGCCTGCCTCAAGCACCACGGCAGCGACGAGCTGAAGCAGCGCTATCTCTCGAAGATCGCGACCGGCGAGTGGCTGGCCACCATGTGCCTCACCGAGGCGCATGCGGGCAGCGACCTGGGCCAGGTGCGCACGCGCGCCGTGCCACAGGCCGACGGCAGCCTGCGCGTGAGCGGCGGCAAGATCTTCATTTCCGGCGGCGAGCACGACCTGACGCCGAACATCGTGCACCTGGTGCTGTGCCGCCTGCCCGACGCGCCGGCCGGCCCCAAGGGCCTGTCGCTGGCGCTCGTGCCCAAGCTGCTGCCCGACGGCACGCGCAACGCGGTGCACTGCGAACGCATCGAGGAAAAGATGGGCCTGCATGGCAGCCCGACCTGCACGATGCGCTTCGACGACGCCACCGGCTGGCTGGTCGGCGAGCCGGGGCGCGGGCTGGCAGCGATGTTCGTGATGATGAATTCGGCGCGCCTGCATGTGGCGCTGCAGGGCATCGGCCTGCTCGACGCCGCCTGGCAGAAGGCCGACGCCTATGCCGCCGAGCGCCGCCAGATGCGCGCGCCCGGCCCCGTGCCCGCGAGCCGCGGCAACGAAAGCGCGGACCTGATTGCCGAGCACCCGGCGGTGCGCCGCATCCTCGACACGCAGCGCGCCTGGATCGACGGCGCGCGCACCCTCGCCTACCGCAGCGCGCTGATGCTCGACGTGGCCGCGCACGACGCCGACCCGAAGGCCCGCGAGCGCGCGCAGCGCTGGTGCTCGTTCGTCACGCCGGTGCTCAAGGCGGCGTGCACGCAGCAGGCCTTTCTGGGTGCGAGCGAGTGCCTGCAAGTGTTCGGCGGGCATGGCTACGTGCGCGAATGGGGCATCGAGCAGATCGTGCGCGACTCGCGCGTGACCATGATCTACGAGGGCACCAACGAGATCCAGGCCATCGACCTGCTGGTGCGCAAGGTGCTGCCCGACGGCGGCGCCGGCATGTCGGCGGTGCTGCTCGAGATGCGCGACACGCTCGACGCCTCGCGCGAGGCCGATGCCGACGTGCAGCGCCGGCTCGCGCAGCTGCGCTACCTGGGCACCACGGTCGCGATGGCCGCGCACGCCAACCCGGCGCTGCCCTGCGAAGTGGCGGACGACTACCTGCGCGTGGCGATGCTCACGATGCTCGCCTGGGCCTGGGCGCGCATCGAGGCGGCGGCGCCGCAAGACAGCGCCAGGGCACGGGTGGCGGCGGCCTTCCGGCGCTGGGTACTGCCGGAGTTCGAGATGCGGCTGGGCATCGTCAAGCGGGCCTGCGAGACGGTCGCACTGACCCACGCGGCGCAGCCGCAGGCTGTCGCGCGCTAGGCTGCCAGGCAACATTCACGCGGTACGCTCGAGCCATGCCTTCCTCTTCGAAATCCGCTCCCGCGAAAAGCGAGCCGAGCATCGCGCCGCCGGGCAAGGCGGACCGGCTCGACGCGCGCATGCTCGAAACCCTGGTCGGCTACAACGCCCGCCGCGCATGGCTGATCGTCAGCGACTTCTTCGCGGAACGCATGGCGCCCTATGGGCTCAAGCAGATCGATTTCTCGGTGCTGTCGCTGCTGGCGCACAACCCGGGCGCCACGTCGCGGCAGCTGTGCAGCACGCTGGACATCCTGCCGCCCAACCTGGTGAGCCTGGTTGCCACGCTCGACAGCCGCGGGCTCATCGAGCGCCGGCCCCATCCGCACGACGGCCGCGCGGTGGGCCTGTACCTCACGCCGGCCGGCGATGCGCTGATCCGCGAGGCCGAGCAGGCCGTGATGCAGCTCGAGGCCGACGCCAGCGCCAGGCTCACGGCGCGCGAGCGCGAGACGCTGATCCGCCTGCTGCAGAAGATCTATCTCTGAGCGCCTGAGGGCGCCTACAGCCCTCGCTCGACCATGTCGATGAGGCGCTGGCCCAGCGCGTGGGTCTCGGCGGGCGGCATGGCGCGCAGTGGCCCGTCGATGATGAGCAGCGCCAGACCGTGCACCGACGACCACGCGAGGTATTCGGCATTCGGGCGCCGCGCCGGGTCGAGCACGCCCGCGTCCACCAGCCGGTCGATGGCCTTGCCCAGCAGCTGGAACGGGTCCAGCCCGCTCGCGCCGGCCTTGCCCGGGCCGAGCTGGCCGTCGCCTTCGGCGGAAACCACGAACGCGGTGCGGAACAGGCCAGGCTCGGCCTGCGCGAACCGCAGATAGGCGGTGCCGATGGCGCGCACCTGGGCGCGCGCGAAGTCGGCGGGCGGCTGGTCGCAGGGCAGCACGGCCAGTTCCTTTTCCATCGCACCCGCTGCCGCGGCCAGGGCCGCCTCCCGCACGGCCCACAGCAGTTCCTGGCGGCTGCCGAAGTGCCGGTAGGCGGCATTCGGCACCACGCCCGCGCGCCTCGTGGCCTCGCGCAGCACCACGGCGTCGGGGCCCCCGTCGCGGGCGAGCTCGATGCCCGCGTCCAGCAGTGCCCGGCGCAAGTCCCCGTGGCGGTAGGTGCTGCGGGCGGGCGGCAGGCTTTCAGGGACGTTGTTGAGCTTCATTGCAATTCCATGTGGACACCGTCCATTATCCCTGCTATTCTTTGTGGACGGTGTACACAAAGTAATCCGATTGTTTGCGGCCTGATACGCCGGGGCCCCACCGACCCACCTCATCCGCCAGAAGGAATCGCCATGAAAGTCCAGTCTTACCTCTCGTTCGAAGGCCGCTGCGACGAAGCGCTCGGCTTCTACAAGCAGGCGCTCGGCGCCGAAACGATCCAGCTCATGCGCTATGCCGACGCGCCGGCACCCGAGCCCGCCGCTTCCGGCAACCCCGACGCCAGTTGCGGCGGTGCCGGGCCCGCGCCCGACAAGGTGATGCACGCGGTGGTCCGCATCGGCGAGACCGAGCTCATGGCCTCCGACGGCCGCTGCTCGGGCCAGCCGAAGTTCGAGGGCATCATGCTGGCCCTCACCGCCGGCACCGACGCCGAAGCCGTCAAGTGGTTCAACGCGCTGGCCGAGGGCGGCCAGGTGATGCAGCCGCTGATCCCGACCTTCTTCACCTCCAGCTTCGGCATGCTGACCGACCGCTTCGGCGTGGGCTGGCTGCTGGTCGTGGCGCAACCGGCCTGACTGCGCATCTTTCTTTCGTCACGGGTCACCTGGTCCAAGCACAGCCCGAGCCCCTATTTCGCCAAGCTCATGGGGCCCTGCCAACCTCGAGACAGCCACTCAAAAGCAACCAAGGAAACTCTCATGTCCCCCATCAACGCCTACCTCACGTTCGACGGCAATGCAGCCGAGGCCATGCGCTTCTACGAGAAGACGCTCGGCGGCAAGATGCAGATGATGATGACCATGGCCCAGGCGCCCGGCGCCGAGCAGTTCCCGCCCGGCGCGGCCGACCGCATCATGCATGCCGCCCTCGCCTATGGCGACGGCCTGCTGATGGCCTCCGACTCCATGCCCGGCATGCCCTACGAAGGCATGAAGGGCTTCGGCGTGGCGCTCACGCTCGACACGGTGCCCGAAGCCCGGCGCGTGTTCGACGCCTTCGCCGAGGGCGGCAAGGTCACGATGCCGTTCGGCCCGACCTTCTGGGTCGAGGGCTTCGGCATGGTGACCGACCGCTTCGGCACGCCCTGGCTCATCAACGGCGGCAAGCCCCTGGTGTGACGCGCATGACGGACGCACTCGACAGCCGAAAGCGCTGGCTCGCGCTGATGGTGCTGTGCCTCGGCGTGCTGATGATCGTGCTGGACACCACCATCGTGAACGTCGCGCTGCCCTCGATCCGCACCGACCTCGGCTTCACCGAGACATCGCTGGTCTGGGTGGTGAACGCCTACATGCTGACCTTCGGCGGCTTCCTGCTGCTGGGCGGGCGGCTCGGCGACCTGTACGGCCACCGCAAGCTCTTCCTCATCGGCCTGGTGCTGTTCACGCTGGCCTCGCTGGCCTGCGGCATCTCCAACTCGCAGGTGCTGCTGGTGGCGGCCCGTGCGGTCCAGGGGCTGGGCGGCGCGGTGGTTTCGGCCGTGTCGCTCTCGCTCATCATGAACCTCTTCACCGAGCCGGCCGAGCGCGCCAAGGCCATGGGCGTGTACGGCTTCGTGTGCGCGGGCGGCGGCAGCATCGGCGTGCTGCTGGGCGGCCTGCTCACGAGCACGCTGAGCTGGCACTGGATCTTCCTGGTGAACCTGCCGATCGGCGTGGCGGTGTATGCGCTTTGCGTGGCGCTGCTGCCCAGCGCGCGCGGCCATGCGCACGGCGAGAAGCTCGACGTGGCCGGCGCGGTGACGGTCACGCTGTCGCTCATGCTGGCGGTGTACGGCGTGGTCAACGGCAACGAAGCGGGCTGGGGCTCCACGCAGACCGTGGGTCTGCTCGGCGCGGCCGTGGTGCTGCTGGCGGTTTTCATCGCCATCGAGGCGCGCGTGCAGCATCCGCTGATGCCGCTGGGCCTGTTCCGGCTGCGCAGCGTGTCAGTGGCCAACGTGGTGGGCGTGCTGTGGGCGGCGGCCATGTTCGCGTGGTTCTTCATCTCGGCGCTCTACATGCAGCTGGTGCTGCAGTACACGCCGATGCAGATCGGCCTGGCCTTCCTGCCGGCCAACATCATCATGGCGGTGTTCTCGCTGGGCCTGTCGGCCAGGATCGTGATGCGCTTCGGCATCCGCAAGCCGCTGGCGGCGGGGCTGTGGCTCGCGGCCATCGGGCTGGCGCTGTTCGCGCGGGCACCGGTCAACGGCAGCTTCGTGGTCGACGTGCTGCCCGGCATGATGCTGCTCGGCCTGGGCGCGGGCATGGCGTTCAACCCGGTGCTGCTGGCGGCCATGAGCGAGGTGAGCCCGTCCGATTCGGGCCTGGCCTCGGGCGTGGTCAACACTGCCTTCATGATGGGCGGCGCCCTGGGCCTGGCCGTGCTGGCCAGCGCCGCGGCGGCGCGCACCGCCTCGATGGAAGCCGCCGGCGCGCAGATGCCGCTGGCGCTCACCGGCGGCTACAACCTTGCGTTTCTCGTCGGCGCCGTGTTCGCGGCGGCGGCGGGCCTGATCGGGGCGTTGCTGCTTCGATCCACCATGCCGGGGCAGATGCAGGACAACAACAACAAAGAAGAAGCGGCACCCCGTGGATCGGCGGCATCGTGAGCCAGGAGGCCACATGCAGCCGCCGGTATTTTTTCTTCAACGGTTCCACTCTTTGTTCAGGAGAACTTCCATGGCTCGTTATGTAGACGGTTTCATCGTCGCCGTTCCCAGTGCCAACGTAGAGGCCTACCGCAAGCTGGCGCGCAAGGCCGGCAAGGTCTGGATGGAATACGGCGCGCTCGAATACGTCGAGTGCATCGCCGACGACGTGAAGCCCGGCAAGCTGACCTCGTTTCCACAGAGCGTGAAGCAGAAGGCCGACGAGACGGTGGCCTTCTCGTGGATCACCTACAAGTCGCGCAAGCACCGCGACACGGTGAACGCCAAGGTGATGGCCGACCCGCGCATCGCATCGATGGACCCGAAGACCATGCCCTTCGACGCCAGGCGCATGATCTTCGGCGGCTTCAAGTCGATCGTCGAGTTCTGACGGGCCGCCGCGCGCGCCTCAGGCGATGAATCCGTCGTAGACGAGCTTCAGGCCCGTGAGCAGCATGCCCAGGTACACGAAGCGATAGAACCAGGTCGCGTCGATGCGCCGCGCAATGCGGATGCCGACCCACACGCCGAACGGCGCGATCGGCATCAGCACCAGCGAAGTGGCCAGCGTGCGCAAGTCGATGAGGCCCAGCCAGGCGTAGGGAATCCACTTGCTGAGGTTCACCACGAAGAAGAAATACGCCATGGTGGCCGTGAAGATCACGGGCTTGAGCCGCAGCGGAATCACGTAGGCGTTGATGGGCGGGCCGCCCGCATGCGCGATGAAGCTGGTGAAGCCCGACACCGTGGTCAGCACCGCGCCCACGCGGCGCGAGGGCAGCGGGTCGTCGGGCTTGGGCGGGAACAGCAGGCGCTGCGCCAGGAACAGCAGCGTGAACACGCCGACGATGCCCGCCACCGTGTGCGCCGGCAGCATGCGAAACAGCAGCGTGCCGATCACCGTGCCCAGCAGGCCGAACGGAATCAGGAACTTGAGCAGCGAACGGTCGAAGTCGCGCCGGAACGCGGCCAGGCCCAGAACGTCCATCAGCAGCAACAGCGGCATCAGGATGGCGGCTGCCTGCGGCACGGTGACGGCCAGCGCCATCATCGGCACCGCGAGCGACCCGAAGCCGGCGCCGAAGCCGCTCTTGCTGATGCCGAGCAGCAGCACGGCGGGAATGGCGACCGCATAGAAATGCGGGTCGGTGATCAGGGGGAAAACCATGGGCGGAAGGCAAAAGAAAACCCGCCATGCGGGCGGGCCTTCCGAGCGTAGCAGGATGGCGAGGAATGCGCCCGGCGCCGCCGGCCTCGCCTCCTACTGCCGGGCCGGCTGCTTCAGCGGATTGAGAACGAAGTCGAAGTCCAGGCGCCAGCGGCCGTTGTCCTGCTTCTTCCACGGCGCGACCAGCGACTGGCGCACCGCGAACACGGCGTCGGAGTCCAGCCATTCGTCGCCGTCGCGGAACACGTGGGTGATGAGCCGCTCGTAGCCCGGTGCTTCTATCTTGAAGTGCAGGTGCGCGGGCCGCCAGGGGTGGCGCTTCGTCGCGCGCAGCAGGTCGCCCACGGGGCCGTCGACCGGGATCGGGTACGCCACCGCCACCACGCTGCGGAAATGCAGCGAGCCGTCGGGCCCCGTGCGCAGCGTGCCACGGTTCTCCGCATGGTCGAGCCCGGCGTGCTGCACGTCGTAGTGGCCGCCGGCGTCGGCCTGCCACACGTCGACGACCGCGCCGGACACCGGCTCGCCGCCGAGCCCGCGCACGGTGGCATGCACGTCGCAGGGCTCGCCCTCGGCGCCGTTGGCCACGTCGTCGCCATGCTCGTACTCGGGGGCGCCGTCGAAGTAGAAGGGGCCGAACACCGTGGCCTCGGTGCAGCCCGCGGGCTTGTCGTTGTTCATCGCGATGGTGAGCATCGACAGGCCCAGCACGTCCGACAGCAGGATGAATTCCTGCCGCTTGTCGTCGCACTTCTGGCCGGTGGCCGTGAGGTACTGGATGCCCTGGAACCACTCTTCCTCGGTGAGCTTCACCTCGCGCGCAAAGGCGTGCAGGTGCTGCACCAGGCTGGTCATGATCTCGCGCAGGCGAGGGTCGGGCGTGTCGGCGAAGCGCGCAAGCACGGCCTGCGTGATGTTGTCCTGGTTGAGGTTGCGCATCGTGGTGTCTCCATGTCGTCTCGTAGGTACGGCGCACTTTAGGCCGCGCGCCGCCGCCACGAAAGCCGCCGGGCGCAAATGATTTTTCCGCCCAGCGGAACGGTCGCAACGCCGCTGCGCCAAAATCGTCCGAACACACAGAAGACAAGCCCCGGAGACACCGCCCCATGGACCGCTGGACCGAAATCGCCCTGCTCGTGCAGATCGCCGATGCCGGCAGTCTGAGCCGGGCGGCCGAGGCGCTGGGCCTTTCCAACGCCGCCGCGAGCCGGCACCTGAGCGCGCTGGAGGACCGCCTGGGCGCGCGGCTGGTGGAGCGCAACACCCGCCGGCTCTACTTGACCGACACGGGCCGCGAGTTCTGCGGCCGCGCCCGCGCCATCCTGAGCGACCTGGCGGATGCGGAATCGACGGTCAACGCCACCGCGTTCAACCCGACCGGCACGCTGCGGGTGACGGCGTCGCTGTCGTTCTCCATCCACCACATCGCGCCGCTGCTGCGCGAATACACCCAGCGCTATCCGGGCGTGACGGTGCACGTGGAAGCGGCCAACCGGTACTTCGACCTGATCGACAACAACATCGACGTGGCGATCCGCACGCGTGAGTTCGAGCCCGACTCGAACGTCACGATCCGCCGGCTGGGCGAGACGCGGCGCATCCTGGTGGCGTCGCCGCGCTACTTTGCGCAGCACGGCTTTCCGAAGACGCTGGAAGAACTCGCGCGGCACAAGCTGCTGATCTACACCCACGCCAACAACCCGAACGAACTGCGCTTCAGCCGCCGGAACGAGACGCGCACGGTGTCGGTCACCGGGCTGCTCGAGTCGAACGACGGCCAGGTGCTGCGTGCCGCCGCGCTCGACGGCATGGGCATCCTGGTACAGCCGACCTACATCGTCTACGACGACGTCGTGGCCGGCCGGCTGGTGCCCGCGCTGGACGACTGGGACCTGCCGCACCTGACCATCAACCTGGCGTACCCGAGCCGCAAGCACCTGTCGGCCAAGGTGCGCAGCTTCATCGACTTCATGGCGGCGCATTTCGCGAAGATGGACTACGAACGCAAGTGGACCAGCCATTTCGGCGCGCGCTGAGTCGGCTTTGCGGCAAAACATGTGCGTTTACGCACATCCCGCTTTCCGGCGGCTGCGCACACTGGCGGCGCAACCGTCGCATTTCGCGGCGGCCTTCAATTTCCAAGGATCCGCCATGAACACCCAGGCCGCAGCCGCCAACACCCCGCGTGCGCCGATCGCATCGCCGCTTTCCGCCGTGTCCCCCACCACGCTGGACGACTCCGGCAAGCTGCTGATCCGCGTGACGGTCGGCTTCCTGGTGCTGCTGCACGGCATCTTCAAGCTGTCGGCGGGCGTCGGCTTCATCGCGGGCATGCTGGCCAAGGCCGGGCTGCCGGGCGGCATCGCCTACCTGGTGTACGTCGGCGAAATCGTCGCGCCGCTGCTGATGATCGCGGGCCTCTTCACCCGCGCCGCCGCCGGCGTGGTGGTGATCAACATGCTGGTGGCTTTCGGCCTCGTGCACATGGCCGACCTGTTCGCGCTGACCAAGCAGGGCGGCTGGGCGCTGGAACTGCAGGGCCTGTACCTGTTCGGCGCGCTGACGGTGGTGCTGCTGGGCGCCGGCCGCTTCAGCATCGGCGGCCGCAACGGCCGCTTCAACTGACGGCCGGCCGGTTCAGCCGGCGTCGCCCCGCACCTGCGAGACCATCGCCTCGAGGCGGGCGATGTCGGCCACCAGCAGGGCCTTGTCGTCCTTGCGCAGCACGCCGCTGCGCACCAGCACGTTGAGTTCGCGGGTGACCTGCTCGCGGTTGGTGCTGATCTGGCTGGCCAGCGCCGCATGCTTGGGCGCGGGGTCCAGCCGGGCCTGGTTGGCGTCCCCGCCATGCGCGCCGGCGGCACGGGCCAGGCGCAGCAGCTCGGCGTGGAGCCGGTTCTGCACGCCCAGGGTGCTCAGGTCGATCACCCGTTCGGACAGCTGCCGCACCAGCGAGGCCAGCCGCAGCATCACCCGCTCGGCCACCAGCGGCTCGTCGCGCAGCAGGGCCATGAAGGCGGCACGGTCCAGGCTGGCGACCACGCTGGGCGCAAGGGTGACGACGTCGGCCGAGCGCGGACCGCCGTCGATGGCGGCGATGTCGCCGAAATGCTCCCCGGCCTCCGAGTCGCGGAAGGTCACCTGCCGGCCGTTGGCCGAATAGGTCGTCACCCGCACCCGGCCCGAGACCAGCAGGAACACCTCGCCCTGCTGCTCGGCGCGCAGCAGCAGGGGCTTGCCGGCTTCCACGCTGTGCCACAGGCATTGCCGGGCCAGCAGGTCCAGCCGCTGGTCGGAGAGGCCTTCGAGCAGCGCGATCTGGCGCAGTGCGAGGCTGGAACGCGGGACAGGGTCTGGTTTGTCCATGCCGGGGTCTGTGGTCAAGGGGATGAGCGCGCGGATTATGCTCGGGAGCCGCTTCGAACCCGTTCATGGACAGACGTTCCCCCCAACCGCACTTTTCCCCGAGAACGCCGACACGGCGCAATCTCCGCTGGGCGAGCGGGCTGGTGCTGATGGCCTACATCACGGTTCACCTGCTGAACCATTCGCTCGGCATCTATTCGTTTGCCGCCGCCGAGACCGTGCTGCGCGGCGTGCAGAAGTTCTGGCACAGCCTGCCCGGCACCGCGCTGCTGTACGGCGCCGCGGGCACCCACCTCGTGCTGGCCGTGGTCGCGCTGTGGGAGCGCCGCACCCTGCGCATGCCGCCGCTGGAGGGCCTGCGGGTGCTGCTGGGCTTTGCACTGCCGCTGCTGCTGGCCACCCACCTCACGGCCATGCGCGGCGCCTACCTGGCCTACGGCATCGAGGGCTCATACGTGCGGGTGGTCTGGGGCCTGTGGGACTGGCAGGGCGCGGCCGCGCAACTGGCGATGATGCTGGCGGCCTGGACCCACGGCTGCCTCGGCCTGCACTTCGCGCTGCGGGCGCAGCCGGCGTACCGGCGCTTTTCCTACCTGCTGCTGGCCGTGGCCGTGACGCTGCCGCTGACGGCGGCGATGGGCTTCGTGTCGATGGGCCGGGAGTTCCAGTGGACCGGCGTGCCGCCCGTCGTGCTGCCGACGCCCGAGCAGGGCAAGGCGCTCGGCAAGGCCGAAGACAGCATCAAGTGGTTCTACGGACTGGCGCTGGCCCTGCTGCTTCTGGCGCGCTGGGGGCGCAACGCTTTCGCGCGCTGGTCGCGACAGCCGTCGATCACGCTGCGCTATCCCGACCGCACGGTGCAGGTGCCGCGCGGCTGGAGCGTGCTGGAGGCGAGCCGCTCGCACGGCATCGACCACCTGTCGATCTGCGGCGGCCGGGCGCGCTGCTCGACCTGCCGGGTGCGCGTGGCCGGCCCGGCGGAGCACATCGGCGAGGCGGGCCGCGACGAGCAACGCACGCTGGAGCGCGTGCGCGCGCCCGCCGACGTGCGGCTGGCCTGCCAGCTGCGCCCGCGCGGCGACATCGAGGTAACGCCGCTGTTCGCGCCGCTGCCCAACGAAGGCCGGCCCGCGCCGGTCGGCAGCTTCGGGCGCGAGCGCGACGTGGCGATCCTGTTCGTCGACCTGCGGCGCTGGTCGGGCCTGTCGGAGCGGCAGTGGCCTTTCGACCTGGCCTATGTGCTCGACCGCTACTTCGCCACCGTCGGCGCGGCCGTGCGCGAGAGCGGCGGCGTGCCCAACCAGTTCATCGGCGACAGCGTGATGGCCATCTTCGGGCTCGACTGCGACCTGCCGACCGCCTGCAGGCAAGCGCTGCGCGCGACCGAGCTGATCGGCGAGCGCATGGACGCATGGAGCAAGGGCTTCGAGGCGCAGTTCGGCCAGCGGCTGGAGTTCGGCATGGGCCTGCATGCGGGCCGCGCCGCGGTCGGCGAAGTAGGCTACCTGGAAACCACCACCTTCACCGCCATCGGCGAAGTGGTGAACACGGCGAGCCGGCTGCAGGACCACTCGAAGACGGCGGCGTCGCGCCTCGTCGTCTCGCTGTTCGCGGCCGAGCAGGCGGGCGTGGCGCACACCCTGGGCACGCCTGAAACGCTCGCGGTGCGCGGGCGCTCCGAACCTCTTGCGGTGCTCTACGCATCCACCGGTGCCGTCTGCGCGTAGCAGTTGCCGAATGCGGTGCGCAAACGCACATCGCAAACCGCACGGCGGTTTCACACTTCAGCTTGTGGCAACGACGAATGTCCGCCGCCCACACAGTGAACCGAAGGGACTATCACCATGAACACCAAGCAACGCATCGCCGCTTCCGCTTTTGCCGCCGCCTTCGCCCTGCTGGGCGCCGCCGGCGCGGCACATGCAGAAACCTATGAGGGCGTGCATGCCATCACCTCGTCCGCCAGCCGCGCCGACGTGAAGGCCGAAGCCGTGGCCGCCACGCGCGAAGGCAACGCCTATTCGGACACCGCCGCCGAAGGCGCCGTGGCTTTCAATTCCACGCTCGACCGCGGCACGGTCCGCGACCAGGCCGTGGCCGCCGCGCACAACCCGCTGCAAAGCCTGGACCGCCGCGCCTTCTACCGCGACGAAGTGCCGCAGGCCTACAAGAAGCCCAGCGTGTCCTTCACCCGCCAGGCCGGCCTGTAAAACCGCACGCGGCCCTGCCCCGCCGGTTCAGGGCCGCACGCCTTGCCAGGCGTTCTGCAGCAGGGCGCGGATCGCATCGCGCTCCAGCGGGCGCGGATTGGGATACTGGTTCTTGAGCGCGTGCTCGCAGGCCAGGTCGAGATCGGACTCCTTCATGCCGATGTCGCGCAACGCGACAGGCGCGCCGTTGTCGCGTGCCAGGTCGTACACGGCCTGCGCGGCGCTGCTGCTTCCCCCGAGTGCCTTCAATATGCGCGCCATGGCCTGCGGCGCCGCTTCCGCGTTGTAGGCCAGCGCATGCGGCAGCACGATGGTGTGGGTCTCCGCGTGCGGCAGGTTGAAGCTGCCGCCCAGCGTGTGGCACAGCTTGTGGTGCAGTGCCATGCCGACATTGCCCAGCACCGCGCCGCAGAGCCAGGCGCCATAGAGCGCATCGCTGCGCGCGCCCGGGCCTTGCGGCGTGGCGCGGATGGCGGGCAGCGCCCGGCCCAGCGCGGCAATGCCCTCCTGCGCCATCAAGTCCATGACCGGATTCGAATCGACCGCATAGAGCCCCTCGGCCGCATGCGCGATGGCATTGATGCCGCTCGTCACGCTGATGCCCACGGGCAGGCTCAAGGAAAGCTCCGGGTCGTAGATCACCGTGCGCGGCAGCACCCGGATGTCCTTGCCCGTCTTCTTCATGCCGGCTTCGGTGATGCCGTAGATCGGCGTCATTTCGGAACCCGCATAGGTCGTCGGTATGGCGAGGATCGGCAGCCCGGAGTCGAGCGCGATCGCCTTGCCCAGACCGGTGGTGGAGCCCCCGCCGATGGCCACCGCGCAATCGGCGCCCAGGCGCTGCGCCACCTCCCTGGCCTCGCGTGCGGTCTCGATGGGCACGTGCATCACCGCCCGGTCGAACACGCCGGCCGCATGGCCGCCGAGCATGGCCGCCACGCGCTCGGCCTGCGGGCGCTGCTCGGGCGTGGAGAGCACCAGCGCGCGCCTTGCGCCCAGCGCATCGATCTCGCGCGCCAGATGCTGCAGCGACCCCGCGCCGAACACCACCCGCTGGGGCACGCTGTTGTAGACGAATGAGGAGGTGGTCATGGCTTTCCTGTCTTTGTCCCGAGTTTCCCGCCGGCCCGCGCCGCGTTCAACCACGACAGCGGAAAGGAGTTTTCCGCTCAGGTCGGAGCGACCTGCACCCTGCAGGCATCGCCGCCCTCGGCGATGGCGAAGCGCACGGGCAGGAACCGCTCGATCACCGCGCAGTTGGTGCGCGTGTGCTCCGTCACCTCGCTGCAGGTGAAGGCGCAGGCCTTCCTGCCCTGCCACGCGGCAAGCGCCTGCAGCAGCGCCAGCTGGTCAGCGAGGTGCGGTCCGACCGCCGCCTCGCTCTTCTGGAACGCGCGCAGTTCCCTGGCCAGGCCATGCGCCACCTGCTCCGCGCTCATCGATTTTTCGCCGAAGGCGGTGAAAACCTCGGTGACGTGTTCGTAGGCCAGCGTGGCCATCAGCGCATTGCCCGGCCCTTCGTTCTGGCGCACCGCGCCCAGGCGCAGTTGCTCGCCGGACCAGCCCATCGCGCCGCCCAGCGTGTCGAGTTCGCGCGTCGGCACATGGCGCGGCAGGCCCGGTGCCAGGCACTCCGCGTGACCGGCCCGGTGCGCGCCGCGCGCGGTCAGGTCGAAGGGCTGCAGCGGGCCGGCCGCCGGCACGATGACCGCCTCCACCTCGCCGCCGCCGGCCGGGTAGAAGCCGCAGCGGCGAAGCGTCAGTTGCAGGTCCGCCCCCAGGCGGCGCACCAGCGGCGCGAAAGCGCGCTCCAGGAAATGGAACGGCGGCGCCATCGGGTTGTGCGTGCCGCCGCTCAGGTGCACGCGGCTCTGTGCGCCAGCCAGCAGCAGCGGCGGAAGCACGGTCTGCAGCACCAGCATGCAGCTGCCCGCACCCGAGATCGCGAAGCGGTACTCGCCCGCGCGCACCGCGCCGGGCGTGAAGCGCAGCGACTGCGATCCGAGCTCGGCGCCTTCGACCTGTGCGCCACTGATCGCCGCAGCCGCGTTCACGCACGCCAGATGCTGGCGCATCAGGCCCGGCTTGGCACGGCCCGCACGGATCTTCTCGATGGCCAGCGGCTGACCGGTGGCCACCGACAGCGCGAGGCCGGTGCGCAGGATCTGGCCACCGCCCTCGCCTTGGGAGCCGTCGAGTTCAATCATGGACGGCCTCCTTCTTCCTGTTCCTCGCATCGAGACGCAGCACCGTTTCGTACAGGAACGCATCGAGCCCCGAACCATCGGCCGACGGTATGGGCGTCACCGGCTCTGCCGCATTGGCCGACAGCTCGGCTTCGATGAACGCGTGGATACCCGGCCAGCGCGGGCTGGTCGCGGCTTCGCCGGCGCGCATCTTCACCTCGAGCAGCGCGTTGATCTCGGCGATCAGTGCCGCGTCGCATACCGGGTCGAGCGTGTGCTGCGCCAGGTCGGCGAAGCGCATGGGCGGCACGCCGGCGCGCGAGCGGATCCAGCGCGCGGCCAGCAGAGGTCGCAGCACGTAGAGGTACTTCTTGTAGCGCACCTCGTCGGCCTGCAGATGCTCGCGGAAATTCTTCTTCGCCATCGAGCTGTAGTGATGCCAGCCGCGCGCGTTGGAGAACACGGCCTCCGACAGCGCGCGAAAGCGCGGCATCGCCACCGCGTCGTCGCGGTAGACGATGGGCGAGCGCAGCCACTCGAGCAGCGTCGGGTTCGACTCGCGCATCAGGCCCAGCGCCTTGCGCAGGTCCCAGCCGTTGATGTCGAGGTCGCCGCTGATCGGCACCTCGATCACGTCGCGACGCGGGGCCACCGTGAGGTACCACGGCAGGCGGTTGACGTAGATGAAGCGCACGTCGTAGTCGCTGTCGGGCGAGACGAAGCCCCAGCCGCGGCTGCCGGATTCGCAGGCGAACAGCACGGTCACGTCATGCGTTGCTTCGATGTCGCTCAGGGCTTCCATGATCTGCGTGCGCACGGCGGGCTCGATCGGGTGGGCGGAGCGCAGGAATTCTTCGGTACTCATGTCTTTTTTCTTGTCTTTTTTTCTCGTCAAGCCCGGGTGACGGTCACATTGCCGGCACTGTCGAGCTCGTAGACATCCAGGTCGCTGGCCAGGAACGCATGACCGCGGTAGTGCGCCTGCGTCTCTGCCATCAATGCAGCCATGCCCTCTTCGTTCTGATGGCGCGCGCTGAAGTGCGTGAGGATCAGGTTGGGCACTTCGGCCGCCTGCGCGAACTCGGCCAGCAGGCGCGCGGAGCTGTGCATCGGCCCGGGGCCGACCTTGTCGAGTGCCTCCTGCGTGAAGGTGGCCTCGTGCACCAGCAGTTGCGCGCCCTTGCAGGCGTCGTGCAGCAACGCGGGTTTGGCGTTGTCACCGCCCACAACGGCGGCAACCGCTTCAACCTGGGTCTCGGTGTAGTCGGCGCTGCGCAGCACGCCGCCGTTGAAAGGCATGTCCTCGCCCTGCTGCAGCGCACGCCATGCGGGGCCGGGTGGCAGGCCGATGGCGCGCAATGCGTCCGCTTTCAGCCGCACTCGCCGCGTCTCGACTTGCATGCGGTAAGCATGGCTGGGCACACGATGCAACAGCGCATGGCTTTCGATGCGCAGGCCCGGCACCTCGTACACCAGTGACGGTCCGCCGATATCCACATGCTCGACTTCGTAGGGCAGATGCAGATCGGTCAGCGCGCGCGTCGCCTCGAACCACTCCCACACCGGCAGCGGCGCAATCAGCTTCAGCGGCTTCGTGCGCTTGTTCATGCCCGCACTCGCGAGCAGGCCCGGCAGGCCGTAGCAGTGGTCGCCGTGCACATGCGTGATGCAGACGGCGGCCAGGTCGTTCAGGGACAGCGGTGTCTGCAGCACGCGATGCTGCGTGCCCTCGCCGCAGTCGATCAGGAACCAGTCCGGGCCGAGCACCGTCTGCACGGCGAGGCCGGAGACGTTGCGGTGGCGCGTGGGGGTACCGGAGGAGGTACCCAGAAAAGTCAGTTTCATCATCTCGTTGATCACTCCCTGCGCATCAATGCGCGTCTTGCAGCGTCCGCGGCGACGCGCTCCCAACCGAAGTATCGGCGACCTCCCTCCGGACGAGACGCCATGAACGCGTGTAGCCGTGCGAGGTTCTCTTCACCGCCCCAGCGCCCCATTGCCTGGATCGCCACGACACGCAGGCTCCACCATTTGCTTTGCAATGCCGCCTCGATTTCGGCCCTGGCTTGAACGCTCGGCTTTGCCGCACCCAACGCACGCAGGCGACATGTCTTCTCGAGCAGAAGGTCGGCCCCAGGCGAAACGGCTCGCAAACGTTCGCGCCGTGCGCGCCTGCATGCGAGGCATCGCACGGCACGGCTGTCGATGTGACCGTGAATCGTCTCGTACCACCATTTCTGCTGCTTGGCCGTCCATACCTCGTCGGCACCGCAATCGCGGCAGATGAATGGACGCGCGACATAGAAGTCAGGCAGCACGCCGTAGGTGTTGTTGTGTTGCTGCAGAACAGCTCGGTCCGCCGGCTCGCAACCGAGTGCATCGGCGAAGTCGGCTTTCGGCAGCCGGACATCCGGCAGGCGCGAGCGTGCTGCCAGAGCGGCAGCACGCCCGCGGCGGTGCGCCTTGATCTCGGCGCGGCGTTGCTTGTTGCTCTTCATTTTTTAAACCTCCGTAATACGTTGCTACGAAGGCAGGTCCGGTTGCTTGAACCGTCTTCTATAGCTCTTCCACTGTCACGACACCTTCGCCCGCAGCGAGCTGAACGATCCGGCCCAAAATCTGCCGCGAGAAGTCGCTGTTCGCATGCAAGCAGATGACAAGGCCATCCGCCTCAATGTCCACCGAGGCCTCCGGCCATTTCTCCGATGCGGATGTCTCCGACGAATAGAAGCTGCCGCCGGCGTTCTCCATCTCCAGACGACAGCCGCGGGCGGCCTTCGTAAGGATTGCCTCCGCGGTGGCTCGCGTAGGCAATGCCATCCTTATGCGGTACTCGACACCCACGCATCACCCCTTCACGCAAACAACCTGCTTGAGCGTGTAGACCACCTCCACCAGGTCCTGCTGCGCCTCCATCACCGCGTCGATGTCCTTGTAGGCCATCGGGATCTCGTCGATCACGTCGGCGTCTTTTCGGCATTCCACGCCTTCGGTCGCGGCGACCTGGTCGGCCACGGTGTAGAGCTTCTTCGCCTTGGTACGGCTCATCTTTCGACCGGCGCCGTGGCTGCAGCTCATGAAGCTCTCGGGGTTGCCTTTTCCGCGCACGATGAAGCTTTTGGCGCCCATGCTGCCGGGGATGATCCCCAGCTCGCCGGCCTTCGCGCTCACCGCGCCCTTGCGGGTGACGAGCACGTCTTCACCGAAATGCGTTTCGCGGCTCACGTAGTTGTGGTGGCAGTTCACCGCTTCCACGTGCGCCTCGAAAGGCTTGCTGATGACCTTGCGCACGGCCGCTACCACGCGCTGCATCATCACTTCGCGGTTCGCACGCGCGAACTTCTGGGCCCAGCCCACGGCGCGCACGTAGTCGTCGAAGTACTGGGCGCCCTCCTCGAAGTACGCCAGGTCCTGATCGGGCAGGTTGCGCTGGTGCAGTTCGGCGTCTTTCTTGGCGAGCTCGATGAAGTGCGTGCCGATGGCGTTACCCACGCCGCGCGAACCCGAATGCAGCATGATCCACACCGAGCCCGCCTCGTCCAGGCACACCTCGATGAAGTGGTTGCCCGTACCCAGCGTCCCCAGGTGCTTGTGGTTGTTGGTGTTCCTCAGGCGCGGGTAGTCTTCGCAGATCGCGTCGAACTCGTCCTTCAGCGCACCCCATGCCACGTCGGTTTCATTCGGCGGCGTCTCCCACGAGCCCTTGTCGCGGCCCATGCGCTTGGGGTTCGAGCCATGCGGCACGGCCTTCTCGATCGCCGAGCGCAGTGGTCCCAGGTTGTCGGGCAGGTCGTTGGCATGCAGCGTGGTCTTGCACGCCATCATTCCGCAGCCGATGTCCACGCCCACCGCGGCGGGAATGATGGCCTTGAAGGTCGGGATCACCGAACCCACCGTTGCGCCGATGCCGTAGTGCACGTCGGGCATGGCCGCGATGTGCTTGAACACGATAGGCAGGCGTGCTGCGTTCTCGAGTTGCTTCTGAGCTTCGGGCTCCACGGGCACGCCGCGGGTCCACATCTTCACGGGCACGCCGTTCTCGACTTCGTGAATGTCGTAGTTCATTTCTTCTTCTTTCATCATCGTTTCACTCCTCTGTTCAAGTCATTTTCTTCCCGCCCGGCACCCCTTCGGCGCCAGTCGAACCTTCCCGAACTCGCAGCTCAGGAAGCGTTCGGCCGAAGCGTCACCAGCCCGTTGAGCACTTGGTCCAGACCGCCGATCACGGAGATCTTGTCGATCCGCTCGGCCACTCGTTCCAGCGTTTCGAGTTCCTTCATCCGCAATGCGACGGGGTTACCCTCCATCACCTTGGCGGTGTTCAGCAGCGAGCGCGTGGCCGCGGTTTCCTCGCGGCGGCGGATCACGTTGGCCTGTGCCGACTTCTCGGCCTCAACCACCTGGGCGAGGATGGTCTTCATCTCGCCTGGCAGGATGATGTCCTTCACGCCCACGCTTTCCAGCGCAATGCCGGAGCCTTCCAGCCGCTCGCGCACTTGCGCCAGCACCGTCTGGTCGATGGCCGCCTTGTTCTCCAGCAGCGCATCGAGCGTCTGCTCGCCCACCGCGGCGCGAAGCCCGAACTGCAGCTCGCGGTACACATGGTCGGCCGGCTTCGGCATCTGCGCCATCGCCTGCCGCACATCGGTGAAGCGCCACACCGCCGACATGTTCAGCCGCAGGCCCACCTTGTCGCGGGTCAGGATTTCCTGGCCGCTCACTTCGGCGATCTGCGAGCGCATGTCCACGCAGGTCACTGCCACCTGCCGGTTGAAGCGCCAGAAACCGTGGTTGCCCGGCGCCAGAAGCTCCTGCATCTGGCCCTGCAGCGTCAGCACGCCGACGTGGAACTCCGGAACCTGCACCAGCAGCACGCCGTCGAGGCCAGCCACAGCACGCGGGCGCAGCGCCACGCTCTGCAGCTTCGACACCAATTCTGCGGGCAGCCGCGCATCTTCGGCCACGTCGATCACATCGATGCGCTGTTCGCGCAGGCCGCGCCAGTACAGCTTGCGGGTGGCGGGCGGCAGGATCTGCACCAGCACGCCGTCTTCCAGGCGCAGGCCGGCCTGGGTTTCGCCGAGCGACACATGCACGAACTCGCGCTCGACCAGCTCAGGTTCCTGTGCCAGGAAGTAGTCGACCAGCTCGTGCTCGAAAGCCGGCTCGGTCAGGGCAAAGCGCTGAAGCTGGATCTTGTCGAAACCCGAAAACACCCAGTGCTTTCCGGCGCCCAGCAGTTGCTCGAAATCGCCATTGCGAAGCAGCAACGCGCGTTCGTTCTTCTTGATCGTGATTCGGTTGAAGCCCAGCATTTTTTCTCCCACTCGTTATTCGGTTCGTTTCTTCGTTCAGTCTTCAGTCATTCGGTCCAGGCCCTCGAAAGGGCAGGCGGCGGGCACCGCGGCAGCCAAGGCCTGACGCGCGGCGGTCGCCCGGCTCGGCAGGTGCCTCCCTCGTCGCTTTTGCAACGCCGTCACCTGCCTCGCCTTCGATGGCCACACGCAGTTCCTTGCCACGCACGCGGTGCGCAAGCCGCCTGCGCTTGGCACTGTGTCGCGCGCCGCAGGGCATGTTTGCCCTGCGCCATCGCTCCGGTGTGCCGGGGCGGAGGGGCTTTCGCCCCCATCAGATGGCGGTGCAGGCACCGCCGGGTTTTTCGCGGGAATCGAACCCGCGGCTCCATGTGGTTAGCACGGCGCTCAACCATGAGCGGAACTGAATCAAGTTCAGTTGCCAGACAGCCCAACCACGGCATACGGCAAACCCAAGGACTTGCCTGGCTTGCTGCACCGGGCCGCTTCTACGCGGCACCTGCGAGTGGATGGACTGCATCCTGACGAGATATCCATTGCAGTCGGCGTGCCAGCTTTGGGCCGTTTTGACGATCGGGGATGCAAGTCGTTGACAGGAAAGGAGAAATTCCTTGCCAAGCTCCTTTTTGAGCGGCATCCGTACCTATAAAATTCTTCGTGATCTATAAATTCAGCTAGTTTTATATCCATGAAGCCAATCGTCGTCATCGGCTTTCTAGGCACCCAGCTCGATGCCGGCCAGGGCGCGGGCCGCTGGAACAAATGGCGCCCCACCGTTTCGCTCGCCCAGCACGAAGACATGGTCGTCTCGCGCATGGAGCTGCTCTACACGCTCAGGCACAAGGCGCTGGCCGAACTCGTGAAGGCCGACATCGCCACCGTGTCGCCTGAGACCACCGTCAATCTCGTGCCGATCGAGCTCGCAGACCCGTGGGATTTCGGCGAGGTCTACACGCGCCTGTACGACTGGGCGCGCGGCTACAGCTTCGACACCGAACGCGAGCAGTACTGGACGCACATCACCACCGGCACGCACGTCGCGCAGATCTGCATGTTCCTGCTGTCGGAGTCGCGCGTGGTACCGGGGGTGCTCGCGCAGACCTCGCCGCCCCGCAAGCAGCGCCAGGGCGAGGCCGGCAAATGCACGCTGATCGACCTCGACCTCTCGCGCTACGACGTGATCGCGCGGCGCTTCGACGCCGAGCAGCGCGATGCGGTCGCGTTCCTGAAGAGCGGCATCGCCACGCGCAACGCGCGCTTCAATGCGCTGATCGACGAGATCGAGCGCGTGGCCGTGCGCTCGCGCGCGCCGATCCTGCTGGTCGGGCCGACCGGCGCGGGCAAGTCCTTCCTGGCGCGGCGCATGTTCGAGCTGAAGCAGGCGCGGCACCAGATGAGCGGGCCCTTCGTGGAAGTGAACTGCGCCACACTGCGCGGCGACGGGGCGGCGTCCACCCTGTTCGGGCACAGGAAGGGTTCTTTCACCGGAGCGGCGAGCGACCGCGCGGGCCTGCTGCGCACGGCGCACCAGGGCGCGCTCTTCCTCGACGAGATCGGCGAGCTCGGCCTCGACGAGCAGGCGATGCTGCTGAAGGCGATCGAGGAGAAGCGCTTCTTCCCGGTGGGTGCCGACAAGGAAGTGGAGAGCGATTTCCAGCTCATCGCCGGCACCAACCGCGACCTGCGCAGCGACGTGGCCGAAGGACGGTTCCGCGAAGACCTGTTCGCGCGCATCAACCTCTGGACCTACGACCTTCCCGGCCTTGCGCAGCGGCCCGAGGACATCGAACCCAACGTCGACCACCTGCTGGCCATCCACGCCGCCGAGAACCATCGCGTGGTGCGCTTCAACGCCGAAGCGCGCACGGCCTACCTGCGTTTCGCGCAGAGCGGCGAGGCGGTCTGGAGCGGCAACTTCCGCGACCTGTCGGCCAGCGTGACGCGGCTGGCCACGCTGGCCGACGGCGGCCGCATTCCGGTCGCGCTGGTCGAAGCGGAAATTGCACGGCTGCGATGGCTGTGGAAGCATGCGGGAGCGACGCCCATGGCCCGCAGTGCCGACGGCGTGGATCTGGATGCATTGCTGGGCGAAGAGCGGGTGCAGGCCCTCGACCTGTTCGACCGGCTGCAGCTCGAAGCGGTAGTGCGTGTGTGCCGCCAGTCGCGCAGCCTCTCCGACGCGGGGCGGCAACTGTTCCAGGCCTCGCGCGCGCAGCGCAGCGTGGTGAACGATGCGGACCGGCTGCGCAAGTACCTGGTCAAGCTGGGCCTCGATTGGGGGCAGGTTTCCGCGGGGCCGAGGAGCTGATCGGAGTGCGCCATCGATGGGCTATCCTCCGCCCGATGGCCATCTCCGCATTCGTCGTGAAGGTTCCCGCCGCCGAGCCCATGGCCGGCGATCTGCGCCGCCGCTACGACGCTACCGTGGCGCTCGGCGTGCCGGCGCACATCACGGTGCTCGTGCCCTTCATGGACCCCGTGCTGATCACCGCAGACGTGCTGGCGCTTGCGCGGCATGCGCTCGCGCATACGCCGTCGTTCGCGTTCTCGCTGGGCAAGGTCGGGCGGTTTCCCGAGACCGCGTATCTGGCGCCCGAGCCCGCGGCCCCTTTCATAGAGATGACGCTGGCGCTCGCGAAGGCCTTTCCCGATTTCCCTCCCTATGGTGGCGAACACGAAGGCGTAATTCCGCATCTGTCGGTCGCGCACGGCCATGCGCGCGACGCGCAGGAGGCGGCTGCCGAACTGAATGTCCGCCTTCTCGCATCGGGTGCCGTCAATGCGCATTGCACCGAAGTCGCTTTGATAGAGAACTCTTCAGGGCGCTGGCGGGACCTGCATGTCTTTGCGCTGCCCGAGGCGGCCTGAAGAAAAACGAACACCCATGCCAGAAATCTACATAAGCACAGACGTCGAATCCGACGGCCCCATCCCAGGCCCGCATTCGATGCTCAGCTTCGGCTCGGCGGCCTACACGGCCGACAAACAACTGCTTTCCACCTTCAGCGCCAACCTGCACACGCTGCCCGGCGCCGAAGCCGACCCGAAGACCGCCGCCTGGTGGAAGACCCAACCTGAGGCCTGGGCCGCCTGCCGCACCGACCTGCAGGACCCCGCCCACGCCATGAAGAACTACGTGAGCTGGCTCAAGGGCCTGCCCGCGCGGCCCGTGTTCGTCGCGTACCCCGCGGGCTTCGACTTCCTGTTCGTCTACTGGTACCTGATGCGCTTCGCGGGCGAGAGCCCGTTCAGCCACTCCGCGCTCGACGTGAAGTCGTTCGCGATGGCGATGCTCCAGCTCGACTACCGCGACAGCACCAAGCGCGCGATGCCGCGCCGCTGGTTCGACACCGGGCTGCCGCACACGCATGTGGCGCTCGACGACGCGATCGAGCAAGGCGCCCTCTTCTGCAACATGCTCGCGGAGAACCGCGCGGCCGCCAAGGGCGCAAAGCCATGACCATCGGCACCGGCCCGATCCGCCGATGGTGCGGAAAACTCGCGCTGTGCGCGCTGCCTCTGCTGCTGGCAGGCTGCGTGCAGTCGATGTTCTATTACCCCGACAGCGTGCGCTACGAGACGCCAGACGTGCTGGGCATGCGCTACGAGCCCGTGCAGTTCACCAGCGCCGACGGCACGCGGCTGAGCGGCTGGTTCCTGCCCGCGGCCGACCGCAAGAACCCGAAGGAGGCCAAGGGCACGGTGGTGCATTTCCACGGCAATGCGCAGAACATGAGCACGCATTGGCGCTTCGTGGCCTGGCTGCCCAAGCAGGACTACAACGTGCTCGTCTTCGACTACCGCGGCTACGGCCAGTCCGAGGGAAAACCGGAGCCCAAGGGCGTGTTCGAAGATTCCAATGCCGCGCTGAACTACGTGCGCTCGCGCCAGGACGTGGACCCGGAGCGGCTGTTCGTCTTCGGGCAGAGCCTGGGCGGCACCAATGCGATCGCGGTGGTGGGCTCGGGCAACCGCGCGGGCGTGAAGGCGGCGGCCATCGAGTCGACCTTCTATTCGTATTCCTCGATTGCCAACGACAAGTTCAAGGGCGCCGGCCTGCTGGTGAGCGACGACTATGCGGCGTCGAAGTACATAGCGGCTGTGTCGCCGATTCCGCTGCTGTTCATTCACGGCACGGCCGACCAGGTGATTCCCGTGGAGCATTCGAAGCGGCTGCTGGCCGACGCGCGCGGGCCCAAGCGGCTGATCGAGGTGCAAGGCGCCGGACATCTCGAGCCGATGACGACCCTGCGCTTCGGCAACGCCTACCGCAAGGCGCTGACGGCCTTCTTCGAATCGTCCATGCAGCCGCTGCAGCAATGAAGCATTTCGACGAAGCCGCCACCCGCGCGCCGCTGGCTTTCGAGCGGCTGGTGCCCGCGCTGCGCTCGGCGTTCGCGGCCGAGGCGCAGGTGCCGCCGCGCCATGTGCACACCATCGAGACCGCCGGCGCGGACGGCGCCGCCTGCAGGGGCACGGTGCTCATCATGCCGGCGTGGAGCGACGCGGGCTTCCTGGGCATCAAGACGATCAACATCTTCCCCGGCAACGGTGCGCGCGGCCTGCCCGGCCTGCACGCGACTTACGTGCTGTACGACGCGCGCACCGGCGTGCCGCTGGCGATGATGGACGGCAACGAGATCACCGCGCGCCGCACGGCCGCCGCGTCCGCGCTGGGTGCGTCGTTCCTCGCGCGCAAGGACGCACGCCGGCTGCTGGTGCTGGGCACCGGCCGCATCGCGCGAATGCTGCCTGCCGCCCATGCAAGCGTGCGGCCCATCGACGAGGTATGGGTCTGGAACCACCGGCCCGAGGGCGCCGAGGCGCTGGCGGCGCAATGGCGCGCCGAAGGCTGGAATGCGCGGGCCGCCACCGACCTGGAGGCCACCGTGCGCGGGCACGCCGACATCGTGAGCTGCGCCACGCTGGCCACCGCACCGCTGGTTCGCGGCGACTGGCTTGCGCCGGGGTCGCACCTGGACCTGATCGGCAGCTTCACGCCCGCGATGCGCGAGACCGACGAGCACTGCTTCGCCGGTGCGCGCACCTTCGTCGATACCCCGGAAGCGCTGCAGAAATCCGGCGACCTGCTCGAGGCGATGGCGGCGGGCACGCTGCGTGCGCAAGACATCCAGGGCACGCTGGCCGAGCTGTGCCGCGGCGAGCGAACCGGCCGGTCCAGCGACGAGGAGCGCACGGTGTTCAAGGCCGTGGGCAGCGCGCTCGAAGACCTGACCGCCGCCACGCTGGTGTGGCATGCCGCGGCATCGCCGGCCTAACGCTTCCGGCTTAGTTCGAGCCGTGAAATCGCTCCCAGAGGGCTTTTTCCTACATCCGCATACGTCAAGCAGCTAATGGCGGCCCTGCAGGCGTGCCGGTATCTTCTTCGCACCAACCACGGAGGAGGCCCCGCGCATGCTCAGCACGAACCACAAAGCAAACATCCTGCGCAAGGCGGGGTACGACGTGCCGGCTTGTCCGATGGAGCCTGGCGTGCCAGGCGCGTACGCGGCAAGCCTTCCCGCCGACACGGTGCACCAGACGCCTCAAGCCTGGGGCAAGGCCATCGAAACGATGTATGTGTCTTATGCCGCCGCCCGCGCAGCCAAGAGCCTGCGCGATGCGGAAGAAGCGCGGATGCTGGCGATGCTGCAGCTGCGCTCGGCCAAGGCCTACGCCTGAGCCTCCGCGCCACGGTCGCGCAGGTACGCAAGGATCAGCCGGACCAATTCGGTCCTGAATGACGCCGCGCCGAGTTCATGGCGGCCCGCCGCCGAGTGGACGACGCCCTCTACGGCCGACGAGAGCATCCGCGCGGCCATGGCCTGCCCTTCGCCTTCTTCGCCAGCACGGCCGTCGGCGGCGGCCACCAGCGCCCGATAGCGCCGCTGGTACTCAGCCTCGAACCCCACGTAGCTCGAGCGGGCGCCAAGCGGCACCTCGTCGACCAGCACGTGATGCAGCGCCTGGTCGATGGAATGGGCGGCGATGACGCCATCGACGAACCGCGCAACCCGCTGATCGAGCGAAAGGGTTCCGTCCTGCTCATCCGCGGCGGACAACACCCGGAGCACCTCGTCGAGGTGGCGCTGGCGGATCGCCTCGGCGATGGCCAGCTTGTTCGGAAAGTACTGGTACAGCGAACCCACGCTGACGCCCGCGACCGCCGCGATCTCATTCGTCGTGAATCGCGCCCACCCCCTGCGGCCCAGAACGCGAGCGGCGGCTTCGATGATGACGTCGACCGTGGCGCGCGAACGCTGTTGCCGCGGTGCTTTGCGCATGCTCCTGTGCTGCGAAGGAATGCGAGTACCCAAGTTCGAGGCTCCACTCAAGAATAAGACCGCCCGCACCCGCCGTCGGCCGATGGCTGCGAAGTGTGCCGTTTTTATCCAAGGGAACCGCGATGACCACGCAGACGCTTTTGAATTCCTTGTTCCGCTACAAGTCATGGGCGGACGAAGGGCTGCTGGAGGGCCTGGCCGCACTGGCCGAAAAGGCGCCGCAGGCCGAATACGAGGCCGCAGTCCGCGTCTTCAACCACGCATGCATCGTCGATCGCATCTTCATGGCGAACCTGCAGCGCCTGGACCACGGCAGCACCGCGACAGGGTCGGACACCGCGCCGCCGCTGCGGGAACTGGCAGAGGCAGTGAGGGAAACGGACCGCTGGTACGTCGCCTACACGGCGCGCCTGAGTGCGCAGGAGCTTGCCGAGAGCATCGACTTCGACTTCACAGACGGTGCCGCCGGGCGCATGTCGCGCGAGGAGATGCTGGGCCACGTCGTGACCCATGCCGGCTACCACCGGGGCGAGGTCGGCCGGATCATGTGGCGGCTCATGGGCTCGTCGCCTCCCGACACGTTCACCGGCTTCCTGCATCGGGCCGAGCCCGCGCGCCGCATGCGCGCTTGAAAGGCCCGGCGCGCTCGTCTTGCTTACTTGCTTTGCGCGGCCTTCAGCACCGGGTTCTCCATGGTGGAGATCACCTTGCTGTTGACGCGCGAGCCGCCGGTCACGTTCTGGTCGGGCGCTGCCGCGGTGGCCATGGCTTCCTGGTAGACCTGGGCCGGGTCGCGGCTCGAGGTGAAGGGATCGGGACCGCGCGAACCGCGGGTGACGTTCTGGTTGGGCGCATGGGCCGTGTCGACGGCCTGCTTGTAGACAGCTTCAGGATCGGCCACGGACTTGAACGGATCGGCGCCGCGCGAACCGCGCGTGACGTTCTGGTCCTTGGCGTGGGCCGCGGCAACGGCCTCTGCCTCGACGGCTTCGCGGGTGCGTTGCTGGGCGTTGGCGGAGGCGACGGCCAGCACGGTGAGTGCGGCGGCGATGGCGAGGTGAGTGGTCTTCATGGTTCCGTCTTTTCTGTGGGTTGTCTGTCTGTCTGGATGGGGTCTTGCCGCTGCGATGCGGGAAAACCCTGAGCAAGACTATTGACGGCACAAGGCATGTCCATGACGGCCCCGAGGCGCGGAGTAGCTCTTTGGCGAGCGCTGCAACCTGCGCGAACTTCTGTTAGCTGCGCCGGTGTACTTCGAATTCCTGCTTGCGCGCGGACGGCGGGTTCTGACACAGTGAGCAGATTCCGAGCGCATCGCATCCATCCATCCATCCACTAGACGAAGGAAAACCGCAACCATGGGACTGTTCGACCTGCTGAAGAAAAAAAAGCCGGCCATGCCCGAGACGATCGAGGAAGGCATGGCCTCGCAGGCCGAGGACTTCGTCGGCGCGTTCTCGCGGCCCGGCGCGCCCATCGATGGCTCGCGGCTGGACTACACGGCGTCCTCGCTGTCGCTGGTCGACCGCGTGCTTGACGACTTCTTCAAGCAGCAGGCACGCTTGCCGGACGACCTTCACTTTCTCGCGTCGGCATACGTGTTCGAGGTCGCGCGCCGCGAGTTCGGCGGGCGCTACCTGCGGGGCGACGAGGACAACCCCTTCGTTCTCGTCATCGGCAAGGACGACGCCCAGGTCGGCGTCTGCGCGATGAGCAAGGTGCGCGGGCGCGCCGTCAACGGCCCCGAGGACGACCTGGGCTTCTTCTACGCCGGCATCGCCCCCGCCGTGGCGCGCGGCGTGAGTGCGACGCTCATCTGAGGCCAGGGCGGCCTGGCGAGCGCCGCAATGGATGCGGCGTCAGACGCGCTCGAGAATCACCGCGATGCCCTGGCCCACGCCGATGCACATCGTGCACAGCGCATAGCGGCCGCCGCCCTTGTGCAGCTGGTTCACCGCCGTGGTGGCCAGGCGGGCGCCGCTTGCGCCCAGCGGGTGGCCCAGCGCGATGGCGCCGCCGTTGATGTTGACGCGCGCGTCGTCGTCCTTCAGGCCCAGCAGGCGCAGCACGGCGAGGCCCTGGGCTGCGAAGGCTTCGTTCAGTTCGATGACGTCGATCTGGTCGAGCGTGAGGCCCGTGAGCGCCAGCACCTTCTGCGTGGCGGGCGCGGGGCCGATGCCCATCACGCGCGGCGCGACGCCGGCAGTGGCCATGCCGACCACGCGGGCGCGCAGCGTGAGGCCGTGCTTGGCGGCGCTGGCTTCGTCGGCCAGCAGCAGCGCGCAGGCGCCGTCGTTCACGCCGCTGGCATTGCCGGCGGTCACGGTGCCGTCGGGGCGCACCACGCCCTTGAGCTTGGCGAGCGACTCGAGGCTGGTCTCGCGCGGATGCTCGTCCTTGCTGACGATGATGGCGTCGCCCTTCTTCTGCGGCACGGTCACGGGCACGATTTCAGCGTCGAAGAAGCCCGACTTCTGCGAAGCCACGGCGCGCAGCTGCGAGTTCAGCGCCATCAGGTCTTGCGCCTCGCGCTCGATCTTGTAGTCGGTGGCCACGTTTTCTGCCGTCTCGGGCATCGAGTCGACGCCGTACTGCGCCTTCATGAGCTTGTTGACGAAGCGCCAGCCGATGGTGGTGTCATACACCGCGTTGTTGCGGCTGAAGGCGCTTTCGGCCTTGGGCATGACGAAGGGCGCGCGACTCATGCTTTCCACGCCGCCGGCGATCATGAGGCCGGCTTCACCGGCGCGGATGGCGCGTGCGGCCGTGCCCACGGCATCGAGGCCCGAACCGCACAGGCGGTTGATGGTCGCGCCGCCGAGTTCGAGCGGCAGGCCCGCCAGCAGCGCCGACATGCGCGCGACGTTGCGGTTGTCTTCGCCGGCCTGGTTGGCGCAGCCGTAGAGCACGTCGCTCACCGCCTGCCAGTCGACGTTCTTGTTGCGTTCCATCAGTGCGCGCAGGGGCACGGCGCCCAGGTCGTCGGCGCGCACGCTGCTGAGCGAGCCGCCATAGCGGCCGAAGGGGGTGCGAACGGCGTCGCAGATGAAGGCTTGGTTGGTCATGGTGTGGTGTGTCTCTGTAATGGCTTGAAAGGGATCAGGCGGCGATCGGAAGGCCGACGAGCTTCTCGAGTTCTTCGCGGCTCAGGCCGTCGACCAGGTCGATGAGCTTCAGGCCCTGCGGCGTGCACTCGAGCGTGGCGAGATCGGAATACACGCGCTTGACGCAGGCGATGCCGGTCAGCGGATAGGTGCATTCCTTCACCAGCTTGCTCGCGCCCTGCTTGGTCAGCAGGTCCATCATGACCCACGTCTGCTTGGCGCCGATGGCCAGGTCCATGGCGCCGCCGACGGCGGGAATGGCGTCTTTCTCGCCGGTGTGCCAGTTGGCGAGGTCGCCGGTGGCCGACACCTGGAACGCGCCGAGCACGCAGATGTCGAGGTGGCCGCCGCGCATCATCGCGAAGCTGTCGGCATGGTGGAAGAAGGCGCCGCCCGGCAGCAGCGTGACGGGCTGCTTGCCGGCGTTGATGAGGTCGTAGTCTTCTTCGCCGGCCTCGGGCGCGGGGCCCATGCCGAGGATGCCGTTCTCGCTCTGCAGGATGACTTCGCGGCCCTTGGGCAGGTGGTTGGCCACCAGCGTGGGCTGGCCGATGCCGAGGTTGACGACGGCGCCGTCGAAGATGTCCTGCGCCACGCGGGCGGCGAGCTGGTCCTTGGTGCGACGTGTGTAAGTCATGGTCATGCTGCCTTCTTGAAACCGCCGGCCTGGGTCGCCACGCGTTCGATGCGCACCACCTGGTGCACGAAGATGCCCGGGGTCACGATGGTCTCGGGGTCGAGGGTGCCGAGCTCGGCGATGTCGTGCACGGTGGCGATGGTCTTCTTCGCGGCCATGGCCATCACCGGGCCGAAGTTGCGCGCCGCCTTGCGGTAGACCAGGTTGCCCCAGCGGTCGCCGCGCTCGGCCTTGATGAGCGCCACGTCGCCGTGGATGGGGTACTCGAGCACGTACTGCTTGCCGTCGATCTCGCGGGTCTCGCGGTTGCCGGCCAGCTGCGTGCCGTAGCCCGTGGGGCAGAAGAAGGCGCCGATGCCCGCGCCCGCGGCGCGGATGCGCTCGGCGAGGTTGCCCTGGGGCACGAGTTCGAGTTCGATCTTGCCGCTGCGGTAGAGCCCGTCGAACACCTGGCTGTCGGCCTGGCGCGGGAAGCTGCAGATGATCTTGCGCACGCGGCCCGTCTTGAGCAGCGCCGCGAGGCCGGTCTCGCCGTTGCCCGCGTTGTTGTTGACGACCGTGAGGTCCTTGGCGCCCTGCTCGACGAGGCCGTCGATGAGTTCGCCGGGGATGCCGGCGGTGCCGAAGCCGCCGATGAGAACCGTGGCGCCGTCCTGGATGCCCGACAGGGCATCGGCGACCGAGCGCGCGATCTTGTTGATCATGAAGCTTGTCTCCGGGTGAGAGGAAAGAAGAAACCGAACCGCGATCCGCCCGATTCTGCGAACCGACAATTTGTTCGTCTAAAGAACATTTGTTCGTATAATGAATTCTAGAGAGGATCGCTCAGCATGGCAACCCACGCGACACAACCCACCGCACCCGCGCCCGGCGACAGCTACGTGCAGTCTTTCGCACGCGGGCTGCAGGTCATCCGTTCGTTCAGCGCGAACGCGCCGCACCAGACGCTGAGCGAGGTGGCGGCCGGCAGCGGCCTCACGCGCGCGGGGGCGCGGCGCATCCTGCTCACGCTGCAGACACTGGGCTACGTGGTGACCGACGGGAAGCTGTTCACGCTCACGCCGCGCATCCTCGACCTGGGCTTCGCGTACCTGTCTTCGATGCCGATCTGGAACCGCGCGGAGCCGGTGATGGAAGCACTGGTGCAGCAGGTGCAGGAGTCATGCTCGGCCGCCGTGCTGGACGCGACCGACATCGTCTACGTGCTGCGCGTGCCGACGAAGAAAATCATGCACATCAACCTGGGCGTGGGCTCCCGCCTGCCGGCCTACTGCACGTCGCTGGGCCGGCTGTTGCTGGCGGATCTCGATGACGACGAAGTGCGCACGCGCCTCGAAGCCTCCGACATCCAGACGCTGACCAAGCACACGCTGACCGACATCGACGCGCTCATGGCCAAGGTGGCGCAGGCGCGCAAGCAGCAGTGGTGCCTGGTGAACCAGGAGCTGGAGGAAGGCCTGATTTCGGTGGCCGCGCCCATCGTCGACCGGCAGGGGCGCATGGTGGCCGCGCTCAACATCAGCGGGCAGGCGAACCGCACCAGCGCGAAGGTGATGCAGGAGACCATGCTGCCTGCGCTGGTGGATGCGGCGAAGCGGGTGTCGCAGCTGCTCTGAGCGCACACCCGCGGCCGCCGTTGCGCGCGCTCAGGCGTCCGAGCGGATGCCCTTCATCAGGATCACGCCGCCCAGGCGCGTGGTGTCGGCGCGCATGCGTTTGGCCAGCGTGTCGGGAGAGCCGGGCTGCGCCTGCCAGCCGGTCTTGAGCAGCGCCTGGCTCACCTCGGGCGAGCTGATCACTTCGACCAGCGCGGCATTGAGCCTTGCCACGGCGGCGGGCTTCATGCCGGCGGGCGCGGCGAGCGCGGTCCAGATCTCGAGGTCCGCGCCGCGCACGTCGGCGTCGCGGATGGTGGGCAGCTCGCTTGCCAGCGGGCTGCGCTCGGGCGAGGTCACGCCGATGGCCTTGATCTTTCCCGACTTGATGTGCGGCATGGCAAGGCCGGGCGGCAGCAGCGCCAGCTGGATCTCGTTGGCCAGCAGCCCCGCGATGACCTGCGGGTTGCCGGTGTAGGGCTTGTGCTGCGCGGTGATGGCGGCGCGGCTCTTGATGAGTTCCATGCCCAGGTGGCCCACGGTGCCCACGCCCGGCGTGCCGTACTTGCCGCTGCCGCCGAGATTGCGCACCCACAGCAGTTGCTCGGCCGCCGTCTTGCCCGTGGCGCTGCCCGACACGGCCAGCACCAGCGGCGCGGTGCCGATCAGGCCGACCGGGGCGAAGTCTTTCTCGGGGTCGAAGGGCAGCGACGGGTTGAGCAGCTTGGCGATGGTGAGGTTGCCGTTGATCAGCGCGCCGATGGTGTGGTCGTCGGTGGCCTTGGCCACCTGGTCGGCGACGGTGTTGCCGCTGGCGCCCGGCTTGTTCTCGACCGTCACCGGCTGGCGCAGGATCTTCGACAGTGGCTCCGCGATGGCGCGGGCCGCGAGGTCGGGCGACGCGCCTGCGGGAAAGCCCACCAGGATGTGCAGCGGCTTGGTCGGCCAGGCATCGCCGCCCGTGTTGCGTTGCTGTGCCCAGGAAGCCTTCGCGAGCAGCGAGGCGGCGACGGCTGCCGCGCCGCCTTCGAGCAAGCGGCGTTTGGTGATCGTCAAGATGACTCCATGAAGAATGAAAAGACCGGGGAATGACGAACGTGACTCACGTTTCGTTTACACAACGTTACATGACGGGCAAGTATTAATCAAGTCTGAACGAACACCAGGCAGGGCTTTAACATGGGCGGACAGGGCAGCGTCGACCTGATAGCCGCCACATGCCACAAAGGGAGCACACGCCGTTGATCGAGTTTTTCCACACCAAGGACCGCCTGCGTTTTCTGCTGTACGTGGGCGCCATTGCGGCGCCGCTGTTGCTCATCAGCGCATGGGTCGTGAGCAGCATGGAAGAGTCCTCCGCCGCGAAGGGCGAGCCCAACGCGCAGGGCGGCCTGAGCTATCGCATCCAGGAAAAGAGCGGCGCCAGGACCTTGCCGCCGCCGCTTGCCAGCCTGCTCTCGGTGCCGCCGAACACCGCGATGACCGACGTGGACGTGACCGCAGACAGCACCGGCCGCCTGAGCAGCGCGGCCGTCAAGGCGTTCAGCACCGACGGCTTCAAGACGGTGGCCGCCTTCCACAGGCCCACGCTCTCGCCCGTGACCACCGACAGCGCGACCTCGCTGGAGGGCGTGCGCGACGGCTAGCAGATCAGGATCTCGCAAGAGACCAGGTTCTTCGACAACGATCCCTACAAGGACCGCACGAAGATCGAGTACTACATCAACCCCGTGAAGAAGCCTTGACGCCGGCCGGCGCGTGCACCGGCGACAGCTTGCGCTGCGTCGGAAACAGCGACCAGCCCCAGCGCTGCTGCGCGTAGCCCCACAGGCCCTGCTTGAAGAACAGCGTCACGAGAATCGCGAGCAGCCCCAGCCCCAGCAGATACCAGGTGCCGTAGTCGCTCAGGAACTTGTTGAGTGCCCAGAAGATGAGCGCGCCGACCAGCGGCCCCTCGATGCGGCCGATGCCGCCGATGACCACCATGAAGATGGCGAAGGCCGTCCAGTTGACGCTGAACGCCGCATCGGGGCTGATGCGCAGGTTGCCCACGAAGTACAGCGCACCCGCGAGCCCCGCGCCGAAGGCCGCGACCACATACACCGCCAGCTTCATGCGCGCGACCGGAATACCCTGCGACTCCGCCGCCACCTCGTTGTCGCGTATGGCCAGCAGCGCAAGGCCGCGCTTGCTGCGCAGGAACAGGTACACCAGCGCGACGGCCGCGACCACGCAGGCCAGCGCCATCCAGTAGGTGGTGCTTTCGCGGGTGGCCTTCTCGATGCCGCGCAGCGCGGTGAGCGTGGTGCCCGAGCCGCCGCCCACCGCCGACACGTTCGCGAAGCTCAGCCGGAATACTTCGGCGATGACCCATGTGCCGATGGCAAAGTACCCGCCCGACAGCCGGAACGCGACGAAGGACACCGGAATGGCGACCAGCCCCGCCGCCAGCGCCCCCAGGGGTATCGCCACGAACGGATTGACGCCCGCGAAGTTGCCCAGCATCAGCATCACGTAGCCGCCGAAGCCGAAGAAGGCCTGCTGCCCGATGCTCACCATGCCGCCATAGCCGGCGAGCAGGTTCCACATCATCGCGAAGATGAAGTAGCAGGCGATCTCGACGAATTCGCGCATCCAGCTCGACTCGCCCCACCAAGGCAGGCTGGCCGCAACGAGCACCAGGGCAATGCCGACGGCCAGCGCGGCGCGGCTCGCGGCAGTGGCGCGCTCCACGGCGATGAGTGTGGGAGGCATGTTCGTCATTCGCTTCATCCGCGCGTCTTTGGAAAAAGCCCCTGCGGCCGCAGCACCAGCACCACCAGGAACACGATGTGCCCGAACCAGATGCCCCAGCCCGGGTCGAGCCTGAAGCCGATCTGCTGCGTGATGCCGAGGATCATCGCGCCGGCCAGCGTGCCCCAGAACGAGCCCATGCCGCCGATGATCACCGCCTCGAAGGCGAAGAGCAGCAGCAGAGGCCCGTCCGAAGGAGACACCGTCGTGCGCATGCCCTGCAAGGCGCCCGCGACGGCGATGAGCACGAAGGCGATGGCCGTGGCAAAGGCGTAGACCTTCTTCGCGTTCAGCCCCATCAGTTCGGCGATCTCGCGGTCGTCCGACACGGCGCGGAACGACCGCCCCAGCGCCGTGCGCGCGAAGAGCCATTGCAGCGCGCCCGTCGCCACCAGCGCGATCGCCAGCACGACCAGCGGCAGCACGCCGACCGACATCGCGCCGCCGAGCGCAATGCCCTGGGTGCTGAGCCCGCCGGTGTCGATGGCGCGCGGGTCGGCCGAGAACAGCTCCAGCAGCAGGTTCTGGATCACGATCGACAGGCCGAAAGTGACGACCAGCGAAGGCAGCGGATCCTTGCCGAGCGTGCCGTTGAGCACGTAGCGCTGCAGCGCATAGCCGAAGCCGAAGGCCACCGGGAGCACCGCGAGCGCGACCAGCCAAGGTGCCACTGCGTCGCCCGTCAGCGACACGCCAGCGATGACCGCGAACGCGCCGAGGATGATGAAGTCGCCCTGCGCGGTGTTGGTGAGCCGCATCACGCCGAACATGAGCGACTGGCCGAGCGCGAACAGCGTGTAGAGGCCGCCGAGCAGCACGCCCTGGACGAGGGTTTCAAGCATGTGCGGCCTCGATACCGAAATAGGCTTGCGAGATCTGCTCGCGCGTGAGCTCGCCCGAATCGCCTTCGAGCGACACGCGGCCTTCCTGGAAGCAGTAGATGCGCTGCGAGACCTGGCGCGCCATGGTCACGTCCTGCTCGACGATGACCACCGTCATGCCTTCGCCCGTGATGGTGGGCATGGCCGCGTAGATCTCGCGGATGACGATGGGCGCGAGGCCCAGCGAAAGCTCGTCGCACAGCAGCACCTCGGGGTTGCTCATGAGCGCGCGGCCCAGCGCCACCATCTGCTGCTGCCCGCCCGAGAGCGACGTGCCCGGCTGGTGGCGCTTCTGGGCGAGGATGGGAAACAGCGCATACAGGCGCTGCAGGTTCCAGGGGCCGCGGCGCGCGGCGGTGGCGCCCATGAGCAGGTTCTCTTCCACGCTGAGGCTGGGGAACAGGCGCCGGCCTTCAGGAACCATCGCAAGGCCCTGCCGAACGATGTCGCCGGGCGGAAGGCCGCCGATGGGCCGGCCCTTGAACTCGATGGCTTCGCGCGGTGCGCGCACCAGGCCCGTGAGGCTCTTGAGGAAGGTCGACTTGCCCGCGCCGTTGGCGCCGATGATGGCGACGATCTCGCCCTGCACGAGCGAGAAGTCGATGCCGAAGAGGGCTTGGGCGTCGCCGTAGAAGGCCTTGAGGGCGTGGGTGGAGAGCAGGGCTGTCATGGTCTTTGCTCCCTCCCCTTCCGGGGGAGGGAAGGGGTGGG
>NZ_JBXASW010000056.1:0-40344 GCF_058809745.1 Variovorax sp. MPBD4-3 | reverse complement strand
TTCCCCCTCTGGGGGAAGGCCGGGATGGGGGCAAGCAGCGTTCGACAAGCCGCTGGTGACCGATAGGCCGCCGAGCCCCCACCCCGACCCTACCCCAGCGGGGGAGGGAGGAATACCAAAGACCCGTCAGCTTCCCAGGTACGCGTCCTGCACCTTCGGGTTGCCCAGCAGTTCCCGCCCGGTGCCCGACAGCACGATGCTGCCCGTCTCGATCACATAGGCGCGGTCCGCGATCTTCAGTGCCTGGCGCACGTTCTGCTCCACCAGGAAGATCGTCAGCCCCTGCTTGTTGATCTCGCGCAGCGTGCGGAAGATGTCCTGCACGATGATCGGCGCCAGGCCCATCGAGGGCTCGTCCAGCAGCAGCACGCGCGGCTTGGCCATCAGGGCGCGGCCGATGGCCAGCATCTGCTGCTCGCCGCCCGAGAGGTTGCCGGCCAGGCCGTCGGCCCGGTCCTTCAGCACCGGGAACAGGGCGTAGATGCGTTCCAGGTCGGCCGCGCGGGCCGCGGCGCCATCGCGGCGCGTGTAGCCGCCCAGCTCCAGGTTGTCCCGCACCGTGAGCGTGGTCAGCGTGGCGCGGCCCTCGGCCACCTGCACCACGCCGCCGGCCACGATCTTGTGGGGCGACAGCGCGGTGATGTCCTGCCCCGCGAACAGCACGCGCCCGCTCGTCTTCTTGACGAGGCCCGACAGCGCCAGCAGCGTGGTCGACTTGCCCGCGCCGTTGGCGCCGACCAGCGTGGTGATCTGCCCTTCGTGCAATTCGAAATCGATGCCCTTCACCGCCTGCACATGGCCGAAGTTCACCTTCAGGTCCTGCACCTGCAGCAATGGGGTCGTGGTGCCGGCGCTCATGCCGCGGTCTCCTGGTCGTTCGTGGCTTCGTCGTCTTCGCGGCCGAGGTAGGCCTCGATCACCTGCGGGTCGTTGCGGATCTGCTCGGGGCCGCCGCGCGCGATGATGCGGCCGAAGTTCAGCACCGCGATCTGCTGGCACAGCCCCATCACGAAGCGCATGTCGTGCTCGATCATGAAGACCGTGAAGCCGCGCGCCGCGATGTTCTCGATCTCGACCATCAGCTCGCTCTTCTCGGTGCTGTTCATGCCGGCCACCGGCTCGTCGAGCAGCAGCAGCGTGGGCTCGGTGGCCAGCGCGCGCGCCAGCTCCAGCTTGCGCTGGTCGCCGTACGAGAGGTTGTCGGCCACGTCGTTGGCCTTGTGGTCCAGCTTGACCCAGCTCAGCAGTTCGCGCGCGCGGTCGCGGGCGCGCTTTTCCTCGCTGCGGAACAGGCCCGTGCTTGCGAGCAGGCCCAGCGGGCCGTAGCGCAGCTTGGCGTCCATGCCCACGGTCACGTTTTCCAGCAGCGACATCTCCTTGAAGATGCGGATGTTCTGGAAGGTGCGCGCGATGCCGCCACGGGTGATCTGGAAGGGCTTGCGGCCCGCCAGGTCCTGGCCCTGGAAGTGGATGGTGCCGCTGGTGGTGGGCAGCAGGCCGGTGATCAGGTTGAACACCGTCGTCTTGCCGGCGCCGTTCGGGCCGATCAGCCCGAAGATCCCGCCCTTCGGAATGTCCAGGTTCACGTCCTGCAGGACCTTGAGCCCGCCGAAGTAGCGCGACACGTTCTTCAACGTGAGAAGGGTGTTGTCGCTCATGCTGCGCTCCCCTTGCGTCCGAACCACTGGCGGATGCGCGCCGGGTCCCAGATGCCCTTGGGCAGGAACAGCACGATCAGCACCAGGATGAAGCCGTTGACCACCAGGCGGAAGGCGCCAAGGCCGCGCAGCGTTTCCGGCAGCAGCGTGAGGATGGTGCCGCCCAGCACCGGGCCGGTGAGGCTGCCGATTCCGCCGAGGATGGCCATCGTCAGGATGTCGACCGCGCGGTTGAAGCCGTATTCGCCCGGGCCGATGAAGAAGGTCAGGTGCGCGTTCAGCGTGCCCGCCAGGCCGGCAATGGCGCCGCCCAGCACGAAGGCCAGCATCTTGTGGCCCGCCACGTCGATGCCCATCAGGCCGGCGGCGGTCTCGTCTTCCTTGATGGCCTCGAAGGCGCGGCCGACCTTGGAGCGGCGGATGCGCCACAGCACCAGCAGCACGAGCACCAGCGCCAGCGCCACGTGCCACCACTCGGTGGATTGCGGAATGCCGTTCAGGCCCAGCGCGCCGCCCGTGAGCGACTCGGCGTTCAGGATGGCGATGCGCACCACCTCGCCGAAGGCCAGCGTGGCCATGGCCAGGTACACGCCCGACAGCCGCAGCGTCGGCTTGCCGATGATGAAGGCGACCAGCGCCGGCGCGGCCATGCCCGCGGCAATGGCCACCGGGAACGGCGCGCCGTAGTTCAGCGTGAGGATCGACGCGGTGTACGCGCCGATGCCCATGAATGCGGCGTTGGCCAGCGCCAGCATGCCGCAGGCGAGGGTGAGCCAGATCGAGAGCGCCAGCAGCCCGTTGATGCCCAGCGAGAGCACCAGGTTGCTGTAGACCGACCAGAAGTTGTCGAAGGCTTCCATCAGACCTTGCGCTCCTTCAGCGAACCGAAAAGGCCCTTCGGGCGCACCAGCAGCACGAGGAACAGCAGGCCGAAGGCCACCGCGTCGCGCATGTTGGAGCCCACGTAGGCCACCGACAGCACCTCGGCGAAACCGAGGAACAGGCCGCCGAGCAGCGCGCCGCGGATGTCGCCCATGCCGCCCAGGATGATCACCGCGATGCCCTTCTCGAGCATCGGCTGGCCCATCAGCGGGAAGAGCGCGTTCGAGTACAGCCCGATCAGCACCCCCGCCACGCCGCCCAGGCCGGCGGCCACGAACGAGGTCAGGAAGAACAGGCCCTCGACGTTCACGCCCACCAGGTACGCCGCCTTGGGCGACTCGGCAATGGCGCGCAGCGCGCGGCCCAGTTGGGTGCGCTGCAGCGACAGCATCAGCACGCCCATCAGCACGAACGATGCGAGCACGATGCCCAGCTCGAGCACGGTGACGTGGATGCCGGCGAACACCAGCGCGTCGTCGGGAATGGTACCGGGCGGGAAGCGCAGGTTCTCCGCGCCGAAGATGCCCTGGATGCCGTTGTTCAGGATGATGGCCACGCCGATGGTGGCGATCATCGGGATCAGGTGGGGTGCGTTGCGCTTGCGCAGCGGTTTGAGCACCAGCACGTCGACCAGGAACCCCAGCACGCCGCAGAAGGCGAAGGCGAATGGCAGGCCGACCCACAGCGGCATGCCCGACACGCGCATGAATTCGGCCGCGGCATACGCGCCGACCATGAACACCGCGCCGTGCGAGAGGTTGATGACGCCGAGCACGCCGAAGATGAGTGTGAAGCCGAGCGCGAAGAGTGCGTAGACGCACCCCAGCGACAAGGCATTGACAAGCTGCTGATCGAGCACGATGGGCTTTCGTCAGGCCGCGGCACGAGGCGTGTTGCGGCAAATCAAAAAAGAAAACGGCGCAGTGACTGTCCTGCGCCATATGCGGGGGCATGACGGGCCGCGCGGCCCGCCACCGGGACTGCTTGCTTACTTCTCGATCACGAACGCGGTGCCCTTCGTGACACTCACGATGGCCGTCTGCTGCGCGTCGTAGCCGGCGGGCTTGCCGGCCTTGTCCTTGGCGCGTGTGAAGGCGAAGGCGCCGGTGGCGCCGGTCCACTTCACGTTGGGCAGCGCGTCGCGCAGGGCGGTGCGGTCGGCCGCCAGGTTGCCCGACAGCTTCACGCCCTTGAGCGCCTGGGCCACCACGTACAGGCCGTCGTAGGCCTGCGCGGCGAACTGGTCGGGCGCCATCTTGAACTTGTCGTTGTAGGCCTTCTGGAACTTGGTGTTCTCGGGCGTGGCGTTGCTGGCCGACCAGGGGCTGCCGACGTACAGGTTGTCCGAGCTGCCCTTGGCCAGGTCGAAGATCTTGGTCGAGTTCATGCCGTTGCCGCCGATGACCGGCACGTTCAGGCCGAGCTGGCGGGCCTGCACCATGATCGGCGCGCCTTCGGCCAGCAGTGCCGACAGCACGATGGCGTCGGGGTTGGTGGCCTTGATCTTGGTGAGCTGGGCCTTGAAGTCGACGTCGCCCTTGGCGAAGGTCTCGGTCGTGGTCACGGGCAGCTTCAGGTCTTCCAGGGCCTTCTTGAAGTTGTCGTAGCCGCTCTTGGTGAACACGTCGTCGTTGCCGTACAGCACGGCGACCTTCTTCACGTTGCCGTGCTTGATGGCCACGCGCAGAGTCTCGGGCAGCACGTCGGCTTCGGTCACGGAGTTGCGGAACACGTAGTCGCCGATCGAGGTGATGCCGTCGGCCGTGTTCGACGTGCCGAAGGCCACGGTCTTGGCGGCCTGGGCGATCGGGTCGGCCGCCTGGGCCGAGTTCGACAGCGTGGGGCCGAAGGTCATCAGGACCTTGTCCTGGAAGATCAGCTTCTTGAAGACGTTGATCGCGTCTTCCTTCTTGCCTTGCTCGTCTTCGACGGCCAGCACGATCTTGTCGCCATTGATGCCGCCGGCGGCGTTGATTTCGTCCGCGGCCAGCTGGAAGCCGTTGCGGATGGCGGCGCCGTACTGCGCGGCACCGCCGGACAGGGCGGCTGCGACGCCGATCTTGATGTCGGCGGCTTGCGCGCCGAAAGCGGTGGCCGCGGCGAACGCGAGCAGTGCGGGCTTGAAGGAGTTAGGGAGTCTCATGTCTTGATGCCGTTTCCAGCGGTGTATGTAAGGCGATATAACATTTTATGCCTCGTCTACACGAGACCGAGTTCGCGCGCGACAGGGGGAGGCGCCGGGCGCAGGGTAAACCCCCGCCGGAGGCTGTAAGCGCGTTTTTACAATCGCCCGGGCTTATACAAAAGTCCCCAACGCGGTCACAAGCCGCGTTTTGTTTTTTCAAAGAACTCGGAGAGCTATCAATGGATCGTCGTTCCCTAATCAAAAACGCCGGCATCGCCGGCGTTTTGGCTGCCGGCATTGCGCCTGCCGTTCATGCGCAGACCGCAGTCCGCTGGCGCCTGGCCTCGAGCTTCCCGCGCTCGCTCGACACGATTTTCGGCAGCGCCGAAATGCTGTCGAAGACCGTCAAGGCACTGTCCGGCGGCAAGTTCGAAATCTCGGTCCACCCCGCCGGCGAGCTGATGCCCGCATTCGGCGTGGTCGACGCACTGCAGGGCGACACGCTCGAAATGGCGCAGACCGCCGCGTACTACTTCACCGGCAAGGATCCGATCTTCGCGTTCAGCTGCGCAGTGCCCTTCGGCCTGACCGCACGCCAGACCGACTCGTGGAAAGAGTACGGCAACGGCCGCAAGCTGCTCGACGCCTTCTTCGCGCAATACAACTTCCGCACCGCCAGCGCCGGCAACACCGGCACGCAGATGGGCGGCTGGTACCGCAAGGAGATCAAGACGGTCGCCGACCTCAAGGGCCTGAAGATGCGCATGGGCGGCGGCGTGTTCGGCGAGGCCATGGCCAAGCTGGGCGTGGTGTCGCAGAACATGCCCGCCGGCGACGTGTACCAGGCGCTCGAAAAGGGCACGCTGGACGCCGCCGAGTTCGTCGGTCCCTACGACGACGAGAAGCTGGGCTTCAACAAGGTGGCCCCGTACTACTACTACCCCGGCTGGTGGGAAGGCGGCGCCGACCTCGAGTTCTTCATCAACAACAAGGCCTTCGCCAAGCTGTCGGACGAGAACAAGGCCATCCTCGACGCGGCCACCAAGGTCGCCGCGCGCGACATGATCGCCAAGTACGACGCCTACAACCCGGTGGCGCTCAAGCGCCTGGTTGCCGCCAAGACCGAACTCAAGCCGTTCCCCAAGGCCGTGATGGACGCGGGCTTCAAGGCCTCGATGGAAGTCTTCGCCGAGCACGAAGCCAAGTCGCCCGAGTTCAAGAAGATCCACCAGGACATGCGCGCCTTCCAGCGCGACCAGATCCTGTGGAACCGCTTCTCGGAGTACCCGTTCAACCAGTACATGAACTCGGTCAAGATCTGATACCGACGCGACCCGCATGAAAAAGGCCGCCCCGTGCAAACGGGGCGGCCTTTTGGCTTGCGGGGCCGTTCAGGGCTTCTGCTGCTGCTTGAGCGCGTCCTGCATGGCCTTCATGGGATCGGTCTCGCCGCTGTCGGCCGGCGCGGCCCCGGGGGCCGGTGCCGGTGCGGCGCCTTCCGCGCCCGGCTGCGGTTCGGCGCCCGGCGCGGCTTCCTCGGGGCCGCCGTAGGGGTCGGCGGCCGGTCCGCCGTCCTCGGGCTTCAGGCTGTCGCGCATCTGCGCCCCGATGTCGTCGAGGTTGACCTTCACCTCCTTGTCGAGCGCGCCCGTCACGATCTGCGGGAACGCGATCAGCACGCCCACCATGGTGAGCTGGATCAGCACGAACGGGATCGCACCCTTGTAGATCTGCATCGTCGTCACCGGCTCCATGACCTTCTGGGTCACGCGGTCCACGTATTGCTTGTCGGGTGCGACGGAGCGCAGGAAGAACAGCGCGAAGCCGAAGGGCGGGTGCATGAACGAGGTCTGCATGTTCACCGCCAGCAGCACGCCGAACCAGATCAGGTCGATGCCCAGCTTGTGGGCCACGGGCGCCAGCAGCGGCACTACGATGAACGACAGCTCGAAGTAGTCCAGGAAGAACGCCAGGAAGAACACCAGCACGTTCACCGCGATCAGGAAGCCCACCGGGCCGCCGGGCAGGGACGACAGCAGGTGCTCGACCCAGATCGGGCCGTCGGCGGCCTGGAACACCAGGCTGAACACCGTGGCGCCGATCAGGATGAACATCACGAAGCTCGACAGCTTGGTGGTCGAGGCCAGCGCCTGCTTCAGCAGCGTGAGGCTCATGCGCCGGCGCACCCAGGCCATGATCAGCGCGCCCAGGGCGCCCATTGCGCCGCCTTCGGTGGGCGTGGCCACGCCCAGGAAGATGGTGCCCAGCACCAGGAAGATCAGCAGCAGCGGCGGAATGAGCACGAAGGTCACGCGCTCGGCCAGCCGCGACAGCAGGTTGAGCTTCAGGCCCTTGTTGATCAGCGCGATCACCAGGGCCACGAACACGCCGCCGCACATGGCGACCACGACCTTCTCGTCGGTGGCCACCGAGGTCACTTCCTGGCCCTGGAACCAGGTGTGCACGGCCGCCATGTTGCGCGCCAGCCAGACCGCCACCACGGCCGACAGCGCGGCGAGCGCCACCAGCGACGTGTAGCCGCCGCTGCCGTTGGGTTCGCGGAAGGTGCGGGCCTCGGGCGGCAGCGCCGGCACCTGCGCGGGCCGGAAGATCGCGAGGAACACGACATAGACCACGTACAGGCCCATCAGCATGAAGCCGGGCAGGAAGGCGCCCTTGTACATGTCGCCGACGCTCTTGCCGAGCTGGTCGGCCATGATGATCAGCACCAGCGAGGGCGGGATGATCTGCGCCAGCGTGCCCGATGCGGCAATCACGCCGCTGGACAGCCGCCGGTCGTAGCCGTAGCGCAGCATGATCGGCAGCGAGATCAGGCCCATCGAGATGACCGATGCCGCCACCACGCCCGTGGTGGCCGCCAGCAGCGCGCCGACGAAGATCACCGCCAGCGCCAGGCCGCCGCGCATCGGCCCGAAGACCTGGCCGACCGTGTCGAGCAGGTCCTCGGCCATGCCGCTGCGCTCCAATATGAGCCCCATGAGCGTGAAGAAGGGCACCGCCAGCAGTGTGTCGTTGGCCATGATGCCGATCAGCCGCTGGGGCAGCCAGGCCATCACCGACGACTGGAACACGCCGAGCTCGATGCCGACGAGACCGAAGAACAGGCCGCAGGCCCCGAGGCTGAATGCGACGGGATAGCCCAGCAGCAGGAAGCAGATCAGCCCCGCGAACATGATCGGGGCGAAGTTGGCAACAATGAATTCCATGGTGTCTGTGCTCGGCCGTTCAGTGTTGCGTGCCGGGAGCGGCCGTGCCGGCCTTGGCTGCGTCTTTCTCGGCCTGCAGGCGCAGGGCTTCGATCAGCTCGGCCTCGGCCGTCTTGTCGGTCAGCCGGCCCATGGGGTCGGGGCCTTGGCCGCGCAGGAACGCGATGCGCTTGATCAGCTCGGACCAGCCCTGCAGCATCAGCAGCACGAAGCCGGCCGGCAGCGCCGCCCACACGGGCCAGCGGATCAGCCCGCCCGAGTTGCCGGACATCTCGCCCGACTTGTACATCTGGATCACCACGGGCATCGACAGGTAGAGCACCGTCAGGCACAGCGGCGTCAGGAAGAATGCGAAGCCGATGATGTCGATCCACACCTGCTTGCGCTTGGACAGGCGGCTGTTGATCACGTCGATGCGCACATGCTCGCGGTGCAGCAGCGTGAAGCCGGCGGCGATCAGGAACGACCAGGCGAACAGATACCACTGCACTTCGAGAAACGCGTTGGAGCTGGTGTTGAATATCTTGCGCACCACCGCGTTGAGGGCGCTGATCACCGTGGCGGCCAGGATCAGCCAGATCGCGTATTTGCCCACCTGGGCGTTGAGCCAGTCGATGGCCCGGGAAAGCTTGAGCAAGCCTTGCATTTCATCTCCATTTTTGTATTGGATGCCCCACATACGACCGCACCCGACGCACTGGCCTTGTGTGCCAGCGGGTCGGGTGCGTGAGGCGGTGCGGATTCTATCGATGTAATCGAAAGTGTCTTCTGGGGGCTACCCGGAGGCGTGGCTTGGCCATAATGTTTCATGGCCCAGACACCGCGCCCCCCTCCGGCCCCGTCCGTGGCGACGTCCCAATCGATCGACTCCCCCGACATGAGCCGGGCCGGCCGAGATCTGCTTTCCCTGGCGCTGATCGACGCGCGCAACCACACGCTGCACCTGCTGTCGCTCTTCGAGCAGGCGCTGGGCGAAGGCATGCCGACGCCGCGCGGGCCCGATGTCGTGCCGCCGGTCTGGCTGGCCGGCCACATCGGCTGGTTCGCCGAATGGTGGATCGGCCGCAACACCCAGCGCGCCTTCGGTGCCGATTGCCCGGTGCGGCCCACGCGGCTGGCGGCCATCGAGCCCGGCGCCGACAGTTGGTGGAACCCGGCGCAGGCCACGCCCGACCAGCGCTGGTCGCCCGTACTGCCCGACCTCGCCCAGACCAAGGCCTACCTGCTCGAGACGCTGGAGAGCACGCTCGAACTGCTGGAGCATGCGGCCGAGACCGACGCCGGCCTCTACTTCTACAGGCTGGCGCTGGCGCATGAAGACCTGCGCGGCGAACAGTTCGTCGTGATGGCGCAGACGCTGGGGCTGCCTCTGGGCGTCGAGCAGGCGCCCATCGCCGTCACGCGCGAGCCGCTGCTGCTGCCGGCCACCCGCTGGGAACTGGGCATGCCCGAGAGCGGCTTCGCCTTTGCGCAGGAACGTGCCACGCATCGCGTCGACGTGCCGGAGTTCGAGATCGACGCCCAGCCCGTCACCTGGAACCAGTACGTCGAGTTCGTCGACGACGGCGGCTACGACCGCGAGGAACTGTGGCGCGGCGAAGGCTGGCGCTGGCTCTCGGCCCAGATCGAAGGGCGGCGCGGGCCGCGCCATGTGGAGCAGATCGGCGCCGCGCGGCACGGCTCCGGGGGCTCGGTGCTGCAGCACCGCTTTGGCGCGACGGTGCGCGCCGCCGGCCACCACAGCGCGGTGCACCTGAGCTGGTGGGAGGCCGATGCCTGGGCGCGCTGGGCGGGACGCCGCGTGGCGACCGAGGTCGAATGGGAGATCGCCGCGCACACCGCCGCGCGGCGCGGCTTCCGCTGGGCCGACGTGCACGAGTGGACCGCCGGCACGCTGAGCCCCTGGCCCGGCTACCGTGCCGACCCGTGGAGCGCGGGCGGGGAGTTCGATCCCGCTGCTGCATTCGGGCGTGCACGCGTGCTGCGCGGCGCCTCGTTCGCGACACGCGCGCGTCTTCGTTCACCCAAGCGCCGCGGCTTCGCCTTGCCGGAGCGCGACGACGGGTTCTTCGGCTTCCGCACCTGCAGTCTTTGATTCGCCCCCAGGCTGCGCGCACTTCGTGTCGCTTCGCCAACCCCCTTCCGGGGCGCTCACGGCGGGACGCGGCGGTGTGGTCTCAATCGTTTCGAGTAACCACGCCCGGGTCGGCCGCCAGCGGCGGCGCCACTTCTTCCAGCGGCTTGCGCTCCGCGTCGGCCGCATAGCGCAGGGCCAGCAGCCCGGCCACGATGACCAGCGCCGCGCCGATGCCGTAGCCCACCATCACCGCGCCACGGCTGCCTGTCTCTATCAGCAGGCCGAACAGCACCGGCGCCACGAAGCCGCCCGCGCCCATGCCGACGGCATAGAAGATGGCGATGGCCATCGCGCGCATTTCCAGCGGGAACACCTCGCTCACGGTGAGGTAGGCCGAGCTGGCGGCCGCCGAGGCCAGGAAGAACACGGCCGACCAGCACAGCGCCTGGCTGCGCGCGTCGAGCCAGCCCATCATGAACGCCCAGCCGGTGAGCGCCAGGCCCACGCCCGCGAGCACATAGGTCAGCGCGATCATCTTGCGCCGGCCCAGGCTGTCGAACAGCGGGCCCAGCAGCAGCGGGCCGAGCACGTTGCCGAGCGCGAACGGAAAGATGTACAGCGCCACGCTGGCTTCAGGCACGCCGTAGAAGCGCGTGAGGACCAGCGCGTAGGTGAAGAAGATCGCGTTGTAGAAGAAAGCCTGCGACACCATCAGCGCAAGCGCGACCACGCTGCGCTGGCGATAGTGCTTGAACAGCACGCGCGCCACCTCGCGCATCGAGGGGCTGGTCTGGCGAGCGTCGGTGTAGTCCACATGGCCCTGCGGCGCGGGAAGCGGGCCGTGCTGCGCCGAGACCTCCGCTTCGATCTGCTCGACGATGCGCCGGGCTTCGTCCGCGCGCCCGTGCGCAATGAGCCAGCGCGGGCTCTCCGGCACGTCGCGCCGCACCAGCAGGATGGCCACCGCCAGCACCGCGCCCAGCGCGAAGCCCGCGCGCCAGCCCCATACCGGGCCGATCACATGAGGGTCCAGCAGCACCAGGCTCAGCCCCGCGCCGAGCGCCGCGCCAATCCAGAAGCTGCCGTTGATCGCGAGGTTGACGCGCCCGCGCACGCGCGCCGGAATCAACTCGTCGATGGCCGAGTTGATGGCCGCGTACTCGCCGCCGATGCCCAGTCCGGTAACGAAGCGGCAGAGCGCGAAGAAAGCGAAATCCGGAGAAAAAGCCGTGGCCAGCGTGCCCACCGTGTAGACCACCAGCGTGACGAGAAAGAGCTTCTTGCGCCCGAGCCGGTCGGTGAGCCGCCCGAAGAGCAGGGCGCCCAGCACCGCGCCCGCCACGTACACCGAGCCCGACAGGCCGATCTCGCCGGCGGTGAGGCCCAGCGTGTCGGGCCGCTCCAGCACCGCCCCGATGGAGCCCACCAGCGTGACCTCCAGGCCGTCGAGCACCCAGGCCACGCCCAGCGCGATCACCACGCGCCAATGCCAGCGCGACCACGGCAGGCGGTCCAGGCGGGCGGGGATGTCGCTGCGCAGAGCCGTCATGCCGCCGATTATTGAAAGGCGGCCGGCGCGCCGCCTGTAGGACCTGGCCTCCGATCAGGCCGGAGGCCGCGACGGACTCAGGCCGTCTCCGCCAAAGCGTCGGCCAGCGCGTTGACCATGCGGTCGATCTCGGCCTTCTCGGCGACGAAGGGCGGTGCCAACTGGATGGTGTCGCCGCCGTAGCGCACGTAGAAGCCCTTCTTCCAGCAGTTCATGGCGATCTCGTACGGACGGCGCGCGGGCTCGCCCGGCACCGCGGCGATGGTCAGGCCGGCGGCCAGGCCGAAGTTGCGGATGTCGTTGACGTGCTTGCTGCCCTTCAGGCTGTGCACCGCGTTCTCGAAGTGCGGCGCCAGCGCCTGCACGCGGCCGATCATGTCTTCCTTCTGCAGTACGTCGAGCGCGGCGATGCCGGCGGCGCAGGCCACCGGGTGCGCGCCGTAGGTGTAGCCGTGCGGGAACTCGAGCATGTAGTCGGGGCCGCCTGCCGCCATGAAGGTGTCGTAGATTTCCTTGCTGGCGACCACGGCGCCCAGCGGCTGCGCGCCGTTGGTCACCTGCTTGGCGATGTTCATGATGTCGGGCGTGACGCCGAAGGCTTCCGAGCCCGTGAGCGCGCCGCAGCGGCCGAAACCGGTGATCACTTCGTCGAAGATCAGCAGGATGTTGTTGGCGGTGCAGATGTCGCGCAGGCGCTTCAGGTAGCCCTTGGGCGGAATCACCACGCCGGCCGAACCCGCGAAAGGCTCCACGATGACGGCCGCGATGTTCGATGCGTCGTGCAGCGCGATCAGGTCGAGCAGGCGGTCGGCCAGTTCGGCGCCGTTCTCGGCCATGCCGCGCGTGAAGGCGTTGGAAGCGAGTTGCGTGTGCGGCAGGTGGTCGGCCTCGACGCCCTGGCCGAACAGCTTGCGGTTGGCCGCGATGCCGCCCACCGAGATGCCGCCGTAGTTGACGCCGTGGTAGCCCTTCTCGCGGCCGATCAGGCGAGTCTTGCTGGCCTGTCCCTTGGTGCGCCAGTAGGCGCGCGCCATCTTCAGCGAGGTGTCGGCGGCTTCGGAGCCCGAGCCCGTGAAGAACACGTAGTCCAGCCCGGCGGGCGTCAGTTCCTTGATCCTGTTGGCCAGCTCGAACGACAGCGGGTGGCCGAACTGGAACGCGGGCGAGTAGTCGAGCTTGGCGATCTGGCGGCTCACTGCCTCGGTGATCTCGGGGCGGCCGTGGCCCAGGCCCGAACACCACAGGCCCGAGAGGCCGTCGAAGATCTTGCGGCCGTCGATGTCGGTGAAGTAGGCGCCCTTGGCTTCCACGATGATCCGCGGATCGGCCTTGAAGTTGCGGTTACCGGTGTAGGGCATCCAGTGCGCGTCGAGCCAGGCGGCGTCGGTCCGCATGGCGGGCGTGGGTTCGAGGGCGGGGGCTGCAAGGGTCATGGCGTTCCGCGCGGGCGGGCTCCGGAGGGGGTTGTGAATGCGCCGATTGTTGGCAGACCCTTCAGTGTGGAGAATGGCGCAATATCAATGTTCACTTGACACTTCATGCAAGTAAAGGCCAAAGCCCAAAACGGTGCCCAGAACAGTGCTCGTAACCGCGCCGTCCTGGGGCAGCTCAGCGACATGGACCTGCGGCTGCTCAAGGTTTTCAAGAGCGTGGTCGACTGCGGCGGCATGGCGGCCGCCGAGCTGGAGCTGAACATCGGCACCTCCACCGTGAGCCGGCATGTGAAAGACCTGGAAACGCGGCTGGGCCTGGTGCTGTGCCGCCGGGGCAGGGCGGGTTTCGCACTCACCGCCGAGGGCCAGCGCGTGTACGACGAGACCCTGCGCCTGCTGGCTTCGGTCGACGCCTTTCGCGGCAGCATCGACGACATCCACAACCGCATGGGCGGGCAGCTGGAGGTGGCGCTGTTCGACAAGACCGCGACCAACCCGAAGGCGCGCATCGGCGAGGCCATTGCGCGTTTCACCGAGATGGCGCCGGAGGTGAGCCTGGCGGTGCACGTGGGCTCCATCAACGCCATAGAGCAGGGGGTGCTGGAAGGCAACTTCCAGATCGGCATCATCCCGGCGCACCGCGCTTCGCAGAGCCTGGTGTACGCGGACCTGTTCGACGAGACGATGCTGCTGTACTGCGGCAAGGGCCATCCGTTGTTCGACAGCCCCCATGCCAGGCTCACCTGGGGGAAGCTGGGCGAACACCATTTCGCGGGGCTGGGCTATCACTCGCCCAACATGGAGCTGAGCCACAGGGCGCGGTTGTCGCGCAAGGCGACTGGCTTCGACCAGGAGGCGATTGCCACGCTGATCCTGTCGGGCCGCTTCCTGGGCTTTCTGCCCGACCACTATGCGCAGGTGTTCGAGGAGCGCGGGCTGATGAAGGCGGTGCTGCCGGCGCGGTTCAACTACGCATGCAAATTCGTGAGCCTGCTGCGGCGTTCGCCGAAGCCGTCGCGGGCCGTGCTGGCGTTTCAGGATTGCCTGGAGCGGGCGCACGCCTGACCTTCGCCGTTTCTCCGGGGCACGCCCCCTGAACGGACCGGCCTATCGCTGCCCGCTGGGCAGCAACAGATGCTTGGCCCCGATGTGCGCCTCCATCTCGTGCATGTGCGCTTCTGCATCCACCATGTGCTCGGCCATCAGCCGGCGCACTTCCTCAGCGTCTTCCTTGCGGTAGGCCGCGAGCAGCTGCGTGTGGTAGTCGACATTCGTCTCGCCGAAGTGGTGGTGGTCCAGCGCCTTCTTGTAGACCACCAGGTCGCGCAGCAGGTCGTTGAGAAAGCGGCACATGAACGAAAGCACCGGATTGGGGCAGCTCTCCGCCAGCATGGTGTGGAAGGCGAGTTCCGCCTCGCGCTGGGTGCGCAGTTCGTCCTCGTTGGTCGGCTCGATGGTGCACAGGCGGATGTTTTCCTCGAGCTTGTCGAACTGCTCCGGCGTCAGCCTGCCGACCACGCTCACGGCCAGTTCAGGCTCCAGTGCCTTGCGCAACTGATAGATATGGTGCCCGTCCAGGTGATGGAAATGCAGGAAGTTGCGCAGCGGCTCCGACGCATGGTCGACCGACACCTGCTGCAGGTAGGCCCCGCCGCCGGGCCCAGTGCGGATGGAGACGAGCCCGCGCACCTCCAGCGCCTTCAGCGCCTCGCGCACCGTGCTCTTCGAGTACCCGAAAAGCTCGATCAGTTCTTTCTCGTTCGGTAGCCGGTCGCCGGGCTGCTTGCGCTCCGCCACGATCCAGCGCTTGACGTCTTCGACGATGACGTCCGAGAGCTTTTGCCGCTTAGGACGGTTCTGCCCCACTCTCATTGAAACGCTCCATGCCCATCGGGAGATGCGCGGGATGCGCAACAGCGCGCGATCTTAAACGGCGTCATCGGCGAGCTCCGGTCGGTGTTGGGCACAAGGATTGCTAGCGGGTTTTTACCAGCATATTAATCCTATTTATCCGCTTAAATTCGCCGGCAATCGCAGGCCCCACCTTTTCCTTGTTTCACCCACCACGACCGGAGATCCCCATGCATCGCAGACACCTCCTTCAGCTTGCCGCCCTGTCGGCCGCCCCCGCTTCCCTGCTGGCCGGCCGCGCCGCCTTTGCCCAGTCGGCCGAGGCGATCCGCTTCGGCTGCCCGGTCCCGATGTCGGGCGCCTTCGCGGCCAACGGCAAGTACGCCGACCTGGGCATGAAGCTGGCCATCGAGCAATACGGCAGCGTGCTCAAGCGCCCGCTGGCCTACACCGTGCTCGACACCGAAGGCAAGCCGGCCACCGCCGTGCGCAAGGTGCAGGAAGCCTCGCAGCAGCAGGGCGCGAAGTTCTTCGCGGGCGGCATCCTGTCGTCGGAAGCGCTGGCCATGGGCAAGGAGGCGGAGAAGGCCGGCGGCCTGTTCATCACCACCGCGGGCGCGGACGAGATCACCGGCAAGGACTGCAATACCGCCACCTTCCGCTGGTCGGTGCCCACCTTCGGTGCCATCGAGCAGACGGTGCGCCCGCTGATCGCCACCATGCCGAAGGCCAAGCGCTGGTACACCATCACGCCGCAGTACGTGTTCGGCGACGGCCTGCTGAGCGCGGCCAAGAACATCTTCCAGGAGAAGGGCATCGAGCACGTGGGCAACAGCTACCACTCGCTCAACGAGAAGGAGTTCAGCGGCTACCTCACCAACGCGATGGCGGCCAAGCCCGACGTGCTGCTGCTGCTGAACTTCGGCGCGCAGTCTTCCGCGGCGCTGCGCCAGGCCGTGAGCTTCGGCATGCACAAGAACATGACGATCCTCATGGCCTGGGCTTCGGGCCTGGAGCAGTTCGACGAACTGGGTGCGGACCTTTGCGAAGACGTGTACTTCGGCGCGCAGTACTGGCACACGGCCGACACCACGCTCAACAAGGACCTGGTGAAGCGCACCGCCGACAAGCTCAAGATCGTGCCCAACTACAGCCTCGCGGGCTCGTACGTCTGCACCAAGATCCTGATCGAAGGCATCGTCAAGGCGGGCACGGTCGACCAGAAGGCGGTGATCGCCGCGCTCGAGGGCATGAAGTTCGACGGCCTCACCGGCACCGAGGAAATCCGCAAGGCCGACCACCAGGTCATCAAGGACTACTACCTGCTCAAGGGCAAGGCCAAGTCGAAGATGAAGAACGCGGCCGACTATGTCGACGTGGTGAGTTCCGGCAAGTCCTTCCTGCCAGCCGACAAGACCGGCTGCAGATTGGGCTAACCCCCAGGCTTGCCCACTGCGTGTGGCCTCCAACCCCCTTGCAGGGGGCAACACCTGCGGCCCGGCAAAGCCGGTTCCGCGGTGTTCCCGAAAGGTCGGGGTGCCGCATCCGAGCCCGTCATCACTCACACATATGTCCGTCTACCTGCTCCAGACCATCAACGGAATCGGCATCGGCATGCTGTATTTTCTGCTGGCCGTTGGCTTGTCCATCGTGTTCGGCCTGCTGCGTTTCGTGAACTTCGCGCACGGCGCTTTCTATCTGCTGGGCGCCTACCTGTGCTACCAGGCCATGCAGTGGGGCCTGAACTTCTGGGCCGCGCTGGTGCTGGTGCCGCTGTTCGTCGGCGCGCTCGGCTGGCTGGCCGAGAAGCTGCTGCTGCGCCGTGTGTATGCCAAGGCGCACGAGTTCCACATCCTCGTGACGGTGGGGCTCGCGCTCGCGGTGCAGGAGATCGTCATCGTGTTCTGGGGCCCGCTGGGCAACAGCGTGCCCACGCCCGACCTGCTCCAGGGCGTGGTGATGTGGGGCAGCTTCGTCTATCCGAAGTACCGGCTGTTCGTGATCGGCTTCACCGCCGTGCTCGCGGTGTTGCTGTGGTGGGTGCTCGAAGGCACGCGCCTGGGCAGCGCGGTGCGCGCGGGCAGCGAATCGACCGAGATGGTGTCGCTGCTCGGCATCAACGTGTTCCGCGTGTTCAGCCTGGTGTTCGCGCTGGGTGCGGCCACGGCGGCGCTGGCCGGCGTGCTGGCTGCGCCCATTCGCGGGGCCGAGCCCTTCATGGGCGTCGAGGCGCTGAGCGTGGCCTTCGTGGTGGTGGTGATCGGCGGGCTCGGCAGCTTCGGCGGCGCGCTCGTGGGCGGGCTGGTCATCGGCATCGTGCAAAGCCTCATGAGCACCATCTGGCCGCCGGGAGCCAGCCTGATGATCTACATCGCGATGGCGGCCGTGCTGCTGCTGCGCCCGCATGGCCTGCTCGGCCGGAAAGCATGAACGGACACGCCATGCCGAGAAAAATCACATTCCTCCTGGCGCTCGTCGCCGCGCTGGGCCTGCCGCTGGTGCTGAGTTCGGGCTCGCTGGCGAGCGAAGTGCTCATCTACGCGCTGGCGGCACTGGGCTGCAACCTGCTGCTGGGCTACACGGGGCTGCTGTCCTTCGGGCAAGGCATCTTCTTCGGACTGGGCAGCTACACCATCGCGATCCTGCTCACGCGCCTGCACCTGCCCATGCCGCTTGCATTGCTCGCGGCCATGGCCATGGGCGCGATCGGCGCGGCGGTGGTCGGCTGGGTCGCCATCCGCCAGCGCGGCACCTACTTCGTGATGCTCACGCTGGCCTTTGCGCAGATGTTCTATTTCATCGCCTACACCGCGACCGATCTCACGGGCGGCGACAACGGCCTGCTCGACGTGCCGCGCCCCGGCTTCATGGACACGCCGTGGAAGTACTACGCTTTCGTGGCGGTGATTTTCCTCATCGCCTTCGGCCTGCTGCTGCGCGTGACCGATTCGATCTTCGGGCGCACGCTGCTCGCCATCCGCGACAACGAGGACCGGGCCGCCGCCGTGGGCTACGACCTCAAGCGCTTCAAGCTGCTGGCCTTCATGATCTCCGGCGCCGTCACCGGCCTGGCGGGCGGGCTGCACGCCATGATGACCGGCATCGCGCCGCTGTCGAACGCCGAATACCACACGAGCGAGATGATCCTGGTCATCACCGTGATCGGCGGCACCGGCAACCTGTTCGCGTCGGTGCTGGGCTCGGCCTTCTATGTGCTGCTGGCCGACTGGCTCTCCACGCTGTGGCCGCGCTGGCTGCTGCTGCTGGGCCTGCTGCTGATCGGCGTGAGCATCGGCATGCAGCGCGGGCTCTGGGGGCTGGGCGAGGGCGTCTGGAAGCGCGTCTTCCGGCGCTCGCCACCGGCGGCGCCGGACGCTGCCGCCGCGCAAGGAGAAAAGGCATGAGCGACGTTCTCATCGAAGCCATCGGCGTTACCAAGCACTACGGCAAGTTTGCCGCGCTCGGCGGGGTCGACCTGAAGATCAGGCGCAACACCGTGCACTCGGTGATCGGCCCCAACGGCGCGGGCAAGACCACGCTTTTCCACATGCTCACGGGTACCGGCACCACCACGGGCGGGCGCATCCTGTTCGACGGCCACGACGTGACGCGCGAGCCCGACCACCGGCGCGTGCAGCGCGGCATGGCGCGTTCGTTCCAGGTCACGGCGCTGTTCCTGAGCCTGTCGGTGCGCGAGAACCTGCGCGTGGCGGCACAGGGCGTCTCGCCGCGCCAGGCCATGAACTGCTGGCGCGCGCCGGTCGGTGAACTGGCCTGCAAGCAGACGGTGGACGAAGTGCTGCAGCGCGTCGGCCTCGAGCGGTTTGCGAACACGCCGGCCAGCGAGCTTTCGCACGGGCAGCAGCGCCGCCTCGAGGTGGGCATGGCGCTGGCCGCCAGGCCGAAGGCCATCTTCCTCGACGAGCCGACCTCGGGCATGGGCATCGACGACCTCGACGACATGAAGCAGCTCATCCGCAGCCTGCGCGACCGGCACACCGTGGTGCTGATCGAGCACAACATGAACATCGTGATGGACATCTCCGACACCGTGACCGTGATGCAGCTGGGCCGCGTGCTCGCCGAAGGGCTGCCGGGCGACATCCGCGCCGATGCGCGCGTGCGCACGGCCTACCTTGGCAACATGATCACCGGAGGCAAGGCATGAGCGGCGGGAAGAACATCCTCGAAGTCGAGGCGCTGCACGCGCACTACGGCAAGAGCCACGTGCTGCAGGGCATCTCGATGCGCGTGGGCGAGGCCGAACTCGTCACGCTGCTGGGGCGCAACGGCGCGGGCAAGTCGACCACGCTCAAGAGCATTGCCGGCGCGGTCACGCCCACGAGCGGGAGCGTGCGCTTCCAGGGAGCGGACATCGCGGGCATGCCGCCGCACCGCATCGCCACGCGCGGCGTGTGCCTGGTGCCCGAGCACCGCGGCGTCTTCAAGCTGCTGACGGTGGAAGAAAACCTGCTGCTCGGCCTGCGGCGCGAGTCGCCCTGGCAGCTGGCCGACATCTACCGCATCTTCCCGCGCCTCAAGGAGCGGCGGCGCAACGGCGGCGGACAGCTGTCGGGCGGCGAGCAGCAGATGCTGGCCATCGGCCGCGCGCTCATGAACCACCCGCGCCTGCTGATCCTCGACGAGCCGGTCGAAGGACTCGCGCCGGTGATCGTCGAGGAAATCGTCGCGCAGCTGAGGACCATCAAGGCGGCCGGCGTGGCCATCCTGCTGGTCGAGCAGAACCTCGAAGTCTGCGTGCAGCTGGCCGACCGCCACTACATCGTGGAGCAGGGCGTGATCGTGCACGAGGCCGGCAATGCCGCCTTCATGGCCGACCACGAAGTGAAAGACCGCTACCTGGGCGTGGGCCTTGCTTGAGGCCTGCCGCAACACTCATCCTTACCGCAAAGCCATGAACTCACACACTGAACTCCGCATCGACGGCCAGCGGCTCTGGAATTCGCTGATGGAACTGGCGCAGTTCGGCGCCACCGAGAAAGGCGGTGTCTGCCGCATCGCGCTGACCGACCTCGACCGCCAGGGCCGCGACCTGTTCGTGCGCTGGGTGCGCGAGGCGGGCTGCGAAGTCCGCGTGGACGCCATCGGCAACATCTTCGCGCGCCGCGCGGGCCGCAACAACGCGCTGCCGCCCGTCACCACCGGCAGCCACATCGACACGCAGCCCACCGGCGGCAAGTTCGACGGCAACTACGGCGTGCTCGCGGGTCTGGAGGTGATCCGCTGCCTCAACGACGCCGAAGTGGAGACCGAGGCACCGCTCGAGATCGCGGTGTGGACCAACGAAGAGGGCTCGCGCTTTGTGCCCGTGATGATGGGCTCCGGCGTGTTCGCCGGCGCGTTCACGCTCGAACACGCACTGGCGCAGTGCGACAACGACGGCGTCAGCGTGTCCGACGCGCTCGCCGCCATCGGCTACGCGGGCAGCACGCCCGCGTCGGCGACGGCATCGCCGATGGGCGCGTACTTCGAGGCGCACATCGAGCAGGGCCCGGTGCTCGAAGCCAACGAGCGCGTGATCGGCGTGGTGGAAGGCGCACTGGGCCAGCGCTGGTACGACGTGGTGGTGCAGGGCATGGAAGCCCATGCCGGCCCCACGCCGATGGCGCTGCGCAAGGACGCGCTGCTGGCCGCTGCCCAACTCGTGATCGAGGTCAACCGCATTGCGCTCGCCCATGCGCCGCATGGGCGCGGCACTGTCGGCTGGATCGACAACTACCCCAATTCGCGCAACGTGATTCCGGGGCGCGTGAAGCTCAGTGTCGACCTGCGCGCGGCCGACGACGTGGTGCTGTCGGCCATGGACGCCGAGCTGAAGGAGACCGTGCAGCGCATCGCGACGAAGGGCAAGGTCGAGATGTCGGTGGAGCAGGTCGTGTATTTCCAGCCGCAGCCTTTCACGCCGAAGCTGGTGTCGGCGGTGCGCGAAGCCGCGCAGGCGCAAGGGATGACCTGGATGAACGTGATCAGCGGCGCGGGCCACGATGCGGTGTACCTCGCGCGCGTGTGCCCCGCGGCCATGATCTTCGTGCCCTGCCTCGACGGCATCAGCCACAACGAGATCGAGGACGCGCAGCCCGACCACCTGGAAGCCGGCTGCAACGTGCTGCTGCAGGCCATGCTGCAAAGCGCCGGAGTCGCGCAATGAAAGTGCTGATCGCGCGCCTCAACCACGAGACCAACACCTTCTCGCCCGTGCCCACGCCGCTCCCGGCCTTCGGGCCCGACGGGCCGACTTTCGGCGAGCAGGCCTACCGCGACAACAAGGGCATGCGCACCGCGATGTCGGCCTTCATCGACCTGGCCGAGGCGGCGGGTGCCGAACTCGTCACGCCGGTGTCGGCCTCTGCCAACCCGAGCGGGCCGGTCGATGCCGCTGCCTACACCTTGCTGACGCAATGCATCGTCGATGCCGCGCCGGGCTGCGACGCCATCCTGCTCGACCTGCACGGCGCGATGGTCGCGCAGAACAGCGTGGACGGCGAAGGCGACCTGCTCGTGCGGCTGCGCGCGGCGGCGCCGGGCGTGCCCATCGGCGTGGCGCTCGACCTGCATGCCAACGTCACGCCCGCGATGGTTGGGAACGCCGACGTGATCGTCGGCTTCAAGACCTATCCGCACATCGACATGTACGAAACCGGCGCGCATGCCGGCCGCCTGCTGTTCGACATGCTCGCCGGACGCGGCAAGCCAGCGATGCGCTGGCACCGTCTGCCGCTGATGGCGCACACGCTGCGCAGCGCCTCGTTCACCGGCGCGATGCAGCGGGCCATCGAGGCGGCGCGCGAGGCGGAGAAGTCGGAGTCGCTCGCGGTGTCGATCCTGGCGGGCTTTTCGCTGTCGGATATCGAGGCGCCGTGCATGAGCGTGATCGTGGTCGATGCGCATTCGCCGGAGCGCGCGCAGGCCACGGCCGACCGCATCGCCGCGCAGATGTGGAACGAGCGCGAGGCTTTCGTCTACCGCAGCGAGCCGATGGCCGAATCGATTGCGCGCGCGAAGCTCATCGCGGAAGGCTCCACGCGCCCGGTGCTGCTGCTGGACCACGGCGACAACTGCATGTCGGGCGGCAGCTGCGACACCATGGACGTGCTGGAGGAAGCGCTGGCGCAAGGGCTGCACGGCATCGGCGTGGGGCCGCTGTGCGACCCCGAGGCGGTGGCGCAGCTCGTCGCGGCGGGCGAGGGCGCCGAGGTGACCGTGGCGCTGGGCAACAAGGTGTCGCTCGAAGGCATCGGCCTGAAGAAGACGCCGGTGCGGCTGACGGGCACCGTGCGTGCCGTGAGCGACGGCGAATACGTGATCACCGGCCCCACCTACACCGGCCAGCGCAGCAGCATGGGCCGCACGGTGCTGTTCGACATCGGCGCGGCGCGCATCGTGGTGACGGAGCGCACGCAGGAGCCGTGGGACATCGGCGTGTTCGAGTGCGCGGGGCTCGATCCGCGCAAGGAGCGCTTCCTGCTGCTCAAGTCGCGCATGTACTGCCGGCCGGTTTTCGAGCCGCTGTCGGCCGCGCTGGTGGAGTGCGACAGCCCCGGCGTGACCAGTTCCGACTACAGCCTGTTTCCGTTCAGCAAGGTGCGCAGGCCGGTGTTTCCGCTCGACGCGGATGCGGAGATGGCACGGGCGGCATGACCTCCCAGGTCATCGACGCTGTGCGCGTGCGGCGCGACCATTCACTCACCCCGCGATGTTGCGGGTCGAAACTCCCGAAAGGAATGGTCATCATGAACACCGCCGCACACGACGCCGCCACGATTGCCCAACGCTACATCGCCGTCTGGAACGAGACCGACGCCGCGCGCCGCGCCGCGCTGATCGAAGCCGGCTGGACCGCCGATGCCCGCTACGTCGACCCGATGGCGCAGGCCAGCGGCCGCGAGCAGATCAGCGCGCTGGTCGGCGCGGTGCACCAGCGCTTTCCCGGCTTCCGCTTCAACCTGCTGGGCAAGGCCGACTCCCACGGCGACCACCTGCGCTTTTCCTGGACGCTGGGCCCGAGCGGCGCCGAGGACCTGATCCAGGGCACCGACTTCGCGCAGGTGGAGGCGGGCAAGCTGCGCTCTGTGACCGGCTTCCTCGACAAGGTCCCGGTCGGCGCCTGAACCAAAGCTGAACAGCCGCGGGCTTGGGAAGGGTCAGTCCGGCGCGCCGGCCGGCCGCCCGCGCCACAGCTTGCGGTACACGGTCGCACGGCTGATGCCCAGCGCCCGGGCGGCCTCCGCCACGTTGCCACGGGCGTCGGCCACCGCCTTGCGGATCAGCGCGGTCTCCACGTCGCGCAGCCGGGGCCGGCTGTCCGCCGCCGGCAGCCCACCCGGAGTGCCGCGCCCGCCGTGCTGGGGTTGCACCTGCACCCGCAGGCCCGACCACAGCGGCACTTCGAGCATGGCGTCGCCGCGCCGGGCGGCATCGAACATCATGTGCAGGGGCAGGGCGAACAGGTCGTTGAAATGCAGCGCCTGCTGCTCGCGCGCCAGCGGCTGGTGCAGCATCTGGCGGGCGGCCGCGTTGGCGCCGGTGACGCGGCCCTCGCCGTCGATGCACAGCAGCCCTTCGGTGGCTTCGCTGGCGGTGCTGCCGGGCCAGGCCAGGCGAAGCAGCAGCTCGCAGGGCTCGCGCAGCACCAGCATGTTCTCTATGCTGCGCGCGGACAGGGTCGCCAGGTGCCGCAGCTCCGGGCGTTCCACCACCTGCACGCCGGTGAGGTCGAGCATGCCGATGCAGTCGCCCCGGGGACCGAACAGCGGCGCGCCGGCGCAGCTGTAGACGCTGGTGTCGTCGAAGAAGTGCTCGCCGCGGTGCAGCCACACCGATTCCTGCTCGGCCAGCGCGGTGCCGATGGCGCTGGTGCCGATCGCCCGCTCCGACAGGTCGACACCGATGCGGCCGATGTCGCGCGCATAGCGGCTGGCGGCGTCGGTGCCGTCGGGCAGGTTGCCGACATCGACCACGATGCCGTCGGCGTCGGTCAGGATGGCGAAATAACGGGTGTCGGCAATGGCGCGCGAGAGCCGCTCTATCACCGGCCGCGCGGCGGCGACCAGCACGCGGTTGCGCTCGGCGGCATCGCGCTGCGCGGACTGGCTCACCGGGTCGAAACTGATGCGCTGCTGGGGGCGCCGGCCGGCTTCGATGCAGCGCTGCCAGGAGCGGCTGATCCAGGAGTCGACGCGGGCCGTTGCGCGCGCCCTGGGGGATTCGCCGTGGATCAGCTCGCGGCGGGCCTGGGCGATGGCCAGCGAACGCTCAGGGGCTGGCGAAACGATTGAAGCGACAGGCATCGTGGGGTGTTCGCGCGGTGTGGGGGCTTTTGCCGGCTCGCAGGATGGCAAGCTGTTTCATTTTGAGAATTTCGCGCCGTCTGTGCAAGTGTCAAGGGTTTTGCCTAGGATAGTGCGGGAGGTCGGCATCCAAGATGCTTTCGCTGAATTAGCCATCACCTTTCACGGAGACAGCCAAATGCAGGTCGCTTTCAAGATCAACGGCCGTGAGGCCACGGTCGACGCTCCTCCCAACACCTTTCTCGTGCATGCAATCCGGGAGCACCTCCATCTCACCGGTACCCACGTCGGCTGCGACACCGCACAGTGCGGCGCCTGCACCGTCCTTGTGAACGGCCGTGCCGTCAAGTCCTGCAACATCCTGGTCGCGCAGGCGGCCGGCGCCGACATCACCACCATCGAGGGCATCGCCGATGCCGACGGCGCCATGCACCCCATGCAGGCGGCCTTCAAGGAGTGCCACGGCCTTCAGTGCGGCTTCTGCACCCCGGGCATGGTGATGAGCGCCATCGACCTGTGCACCCACCACCCCAAGTCGAGCGAATCGGAGATCCGCGAGCTGCTTGACGGCAACCTGTGCCGCTGCACGGGCTACCAGAACATCGTGAAGGCCGTGAAGATGGGCGGCGAGGCCATGGCCTCGGGCACGCCCGTCAAGACAACGGCAACGGCCTGAGGAGAGCGACATGGGCGCATCCGACTTTTCCAATCTGCCGCATATCGGCGAGGCGCTGCGGCGCAAGGAAGACTACCGGTTCCTGACCGGCGCGGGCAACTACACCGACGACATCACGCTGGCCAACCAGAGCCATGCGGTTTTCGTGCGCTCTCCGCACGCGCACGCCACGATCAAGTCGGTCGACATTTCCGAGGCCATGAAGATGTCCGGCGTGATCGGCATCTTCAGCGGCAAGGACATCGAGGGAAAGATGGGCGGGCTGCCCTGCGGCTGGCTCATCAACAACCCCGACGGCACCCCCATGAAGGAGCCGATGCACCCGATCCTGGCGATCAACAAGGTGCGCTACGTGGGCGACCACGTGGCCATGGTTGTGGCCGAGACGGTCGAGCAGGCCAAGAACGCCGCCGAGGCGGTGTTGGTCGACTACGACGTGCTGCCCGCGCTCGTGAGCGTGGCCGACGCGGCCAGGAAGGCCGGCGGCGTCACCCTGCACGACGAGGCGCCCGACAACCAGTGCTACAAGTGGGCGCTGGGCGACAAGGCGGCGGTCGACGCGGCATTCGCGAACGCCGCGCACGTGACGAAGCTCGACCTGGTCAACAACCGCCTCATTCCCAACCCGATCGAGCCGCGCGTGGCCATCGGCAGCTACAGCCGGGGCACCGACGACTACACGCTCTACGTGTCCAACCAGAACCCGCACGTCGAGCGCCTGCTGATGACGGCCTTCGTGCTGGGCCTGCCCGAGCACAAGGTGCGCGTGATCGCGCCCGACGTGGGCGGCGGCTTCGGCTCCAAGATCTTTCTTTATGCCGAAGACGTGTGCCTGACCTGGGCGGCCAAGCAGCTCAACCGCAACATCAAGTGGACCGCCGAGCGCTCCGAGTGCTTCCTGTCGGACGCCCACGGCCGCGACCATGTGAGCCATGCCGAGATGGCGATGGACAAGGACGGCAAGTTCCTGGCCATGCGCGTGCACACCGACGCCAACCTGGGCGCCTACCTGTCGACCTTCTCCACGGCGGTGCCCACCATCCTCTACGCCACGCTGCTGGCGGGCCAGTACACCACGCCGCAGATCTACGTCGAGGTCGATGCCTGGTTCACCAACACCGCGCCGGTCGATGCCTACCGCGGCGCCGGCCGGCCCGAGGCCACCTACCTGCTGGAGCGGCTGGTGTCGCGCTGCGCCTGGGAAATGAACCTGGGGCAGGACGAGATACGCAAGCGCAACTTCATCACCGCCTTCCCGTACCAGACGCCGGTGGCGCTGCAGTACGACACCGGCGACTTCCATGCCTGCATGGACAAGGCCCGGGTGCTGGCCGAGGTCGACGGCTACGCGGCGCGCAAGGCGGCCAGCGAGGCCGGCGGCAAGCTGCGCGGCATCGGCTACTCGAGCTACATCGAGGCCTGCGGCATCGCGCCGTCGAACATCGCCGGCGCGCTCGGTGCGCGGGCCGGCCTTTTCGAGTGCGGCGAGATCCGCGTGCATCCGACCGGCAGCGTGACGGTGTTCACCGGCTCGCACAGCCACGGCCAGGGCCACGAGACCACCTTCGCGCAGGTGGTGGCGGCGCGGCTGGGCATTCCGGTCGAGAACGTCGACGTGGTGCATGGGGACACCGGCCGCGTGCCTTTCGGCATGGGCACCTACGGCTCGCGCTCCATCTCGGTGGGCGGCGCGGCCATCATGAAGGCGCTCGACAAGATCGAGACCAAGGCCAAGAAGATCGCCGCGCACCTGATGGAGGCCAGCGACGCCGACATCGAGTTCGCCAACGGCGAGTTCACGGTCAAGGGCACCGACAAGAAGATCCCGTTCGGCCAGGTGGCGCTCACGGCCTACGTGCCGCACAACTACCCGCTCGACAAGCTTGAGCCCGGCCTGAACGAAACCGCCTTCTACGACCCGACCAACTTCACCTTCCCGGGCGGCACCTACATCTGCGAGGTCGAGATCGACCGGCAGACCGCCGAGGTGCGTGTGGACCGCTTCACCGCGGTGGACGATTTCGGCACCATCATCAATCCGATGATCGTCGAGGGCCAGGTGCATGGCGGGCTGGTGCAGGGCATCGGCCAGGCGCTGCTCGAGAACTGCGTGTACGACAAGGAAACCGGCCAGCTGCTCACCGGCAGCTTCATGGACTACGCCATGCCGCGCGCCGCCGAGTTCCCGCAGTTCAAGCTGGACACCGTGTGCACGCCGTGCACGCACAATCCGCTGGGCACCAAGGGCTGCGGCGAAGCGGGCGCCATCGGTTCTCCGCCGGCAGTGATCAACGCCGTGCTCGACGCGCTGGCGCCATTGGGCGTCAAGGATTTCGACATGCCCGCATCGTCCAGCCGCGTCTGGGAAGCGATGCAAAAGGGCAGCGGCAGCGCCGCGGCCGACACCCTGCCGCAAGAGCCCGCGCTGGCCGCCAGCACCCAAGGCCGTCCGGCCCCCTGAACAACAAAGAAGGAACCACACCATGTACGCCTTCACCCTCGAACGGCCCGCTTCCGTGGCCGATGCCACCAAGCTGGTTGCCGCCGGCGCCAAACCGCTGGCGGGCGGCCAGACCTTGCTGGCGTCGATGAAGCTGCGGCTGTCGGCGCCCGAACAGCTGGTGGACCTGAGCGGCATCGCCGAGCTCTCGGGCATCAGGAAAGACGGCGACGCCCTCACCATCGGCGCCATGTCGCGCCACCTCGACGTGGCCAACAACGCCGACGTCAAGGCCGCCTTCCCGGCGCTGGCCGACCTGGCCTCGCGCATCGGCGACCGGCAGGTGCGCGCGATGGGCACCATCGGCGGCTCGGTGGCCAACAACGACCCGGCGGCGTGCTATCCGAGCGCGGTGCTGGGCTCGGGCGCCACCATCGTCACGTCGAAGCGCGAGATCGCAGCCGACGACTTCTTCCTGGGCCTGTTCACCACCGCGCTGGAAGAAGACGAGCTGATCACCGCGATCCGCTTTCCCATTCCGAAGCGCGCCGCCTACGAGAAGCTGCGCCAGAAGGCTTCGCACTTTCCGCTCGTCGGCATCTTCCTCAGCCAGGCCGCCAGCGGCGCGGTGCGCGTGGCCGTCACCGGCGCGGGCAACGGCGTGTTCCGGCATGCCGGGCTGGAAGACGCGCTGAGCCAGAACTTCACCGCCGCGGCCGCTTCCGCCGTGAAGATCGACGCGAGCGACCTCAACAGCGACCTCCATGCCTCGGCCGCCTACCGCGCGAACCTGATCAGCGTGCTCACCCAGCGCGCCGTGACCAAGGCGCTGGCTTAGGCTCAGCTTAGGCTCACCCCCAGGCTTCGCGCACTTCGTGTCGCTTCTCCAACCCCCTTTCAGGGGGCAACACCATCGGCCCGGCGGACCCGGTTCCGCGGTGTTCTCGAAGAGGAGGCGCGGCGCACGCAGGCCTGCCCTGGCACTCCGCTACGCTTCGCCATGATCTTTCCGACCATCGACTCCCTCTCCGACGGTTTGATGCAGGCCGGCTACTTTGCCGACCGGCGCCTGGCGACGGCCGTGTTCCTGGCGCTCAAGCTGCAGCGGCCGCTGCTGCTCGAGGGCGAACCCGGCGTGGGCAAGACCGAGCTGGCCAAGGCGTTGTCGACCGCGCTGAACCGCGAGCTGCTGCGCCTGCAGTGCTACGACGGGCTGGAGCAGCGCGAGGCGCTCTATGAATGGAACTACGCGGCGCAACTGCTGCACATGCGCGCGGCCGAAGCGACGGGCGCCGCGCGCGACGTGGAAGCCGAGGTCTACCAGCCGCACTACCTGATCCGCCGCCCCCTTCTGCAGGCACTGCAGACCCCCGCGCCGGGGGCCGTGCTGCTGATCGACGAAGTGGACCGCGCCGACGAGCCCTTCGAGGCCTTCCTGCTCGAGTACCTGGGCGAGTACCAGGTGAGCATTCCGGAGCTGGGCACGGTGCGCGCCGTGGTGCCGCCCGTCACCATCCTCACGAGCAACCGCACGCGCGAGCTCAACGACGCGGTCAAGCGCCGCTGCCTCTACCACTGGCTCGACTATCCCGAGCGCGAACGCGAGCTGGCCATCGTGCGGGCCCAGGTGCCGCAGGCCAGCGAGAAGCTGTCGGCGCAGGTGTCGGCCTTTGTCGCGCGGCTGCGCGAGGCGCCTTTCGTCAACGCTTTCCAGCGCGCGCCCGGCATTGCCGAGAGCGTGGAGTGGGCGCGCGCGCTGATCGCGCTCGACACCGTCGAGCTCGACCCCGAAGTGGTGGTCGACACCGCCGGCATCCTGTTCAAGCAGCGCGACGACGTGGCCGCGCTCACGCAGGAGCTGGCGTCCGACCTGCTGCGTCCCGAGGAGCCGGCCGCGCGCTGAGCGCGCTGGGTACGCATGGCCGGCATCCAGCAACTCGGCGACGTCCGCAGCGGCAAGCTCGCCGGCAACATCACCGCCTTCGGCCGGGCGCTGCGCCGCGCCGGCGTGCGCACCGACGCCGCCCGCATCGCGCTGGCCGCCGAGGCCGCCACGCTGGTGGGCGTGGAAGACAAGCTCGACCTGGGCGCGGCGATGGAAGCCGTGATGGTCAGCCGCGAGCAGGACCGCATGGTGTTCCGCGAGCTGTTCGACGCCTGGTTCCGCGACCCGGAACTGGCCAACAAGCTGCTTGCGCAGATGCTGCCCACCGCCGAGGGCAAGGCGGAGCCGTCGAAGCGCCGCCCGCGCGTGCGAGAGGCGCTCACCGCGCCGCGCAAGGCCGCCAAGCCTGCCGAGCCCGCCAAGCCCGACCGCGAGATCGAGTTCGACGCCGCCATGACGTCGAGCGACCGCCAGCGGCTGCAGCATGCCGACTTCAACGCGCTCGGCGCTTCCGAATACCGGCTGGTGGAGCGGCTCGCGCGCGACATCTCGCTGCCGGTTCCGTCGCTGCCGTCGCGCCGCCTGCGCGCGGCGGGCGATACCGGCCGGCAGCATGCGCGCATGCACTGGCCCGGCGTGCTGCACGAGGCTGCGCGCACCGGCGGCGAGATCCTGCGGCTGCCCCGGCTGGCGCGCCGCGAACAGCCCTTGCCGCTGCTGGTGCTGGTCGACGTCTCGGGCTCGATGGAGCGCTATGCGCGCCTGCTGCTGGCCTTTCTCCATGCGGCAACCCGCCGTGCCGGCCGACGCGACGTGTTCGCCTTCGGCACCGACCTGACGGACCTGACGCCCGCCTTCCGGCTGGCCGACACCGACGACATGCTGGTCGCCGCCGGCGTGGCGATCGACGACTTCGCGGGCGGCACCCGGCTGGGCGCTTCGCTGGCCGAACTGCGCCGCGCCCACGCCCGCCGCCTGACCGGTCGCCGCACGCTGGTGCTGGTGATCAGCGACGGCCTGGACACCGGGGAGCCCGAAGTGCTGCAACAGGAGATGCTCTGGCTCAAGCGCCATTCGCGCCGGCTGCTGTGGCTCAACCCGCTGCTGCGCTTCGAGGGCTACGCCCCTCTGGCCCGTGGGGCCGCCGTGCTGCACCGCCATGCGGACGCGATGCTCGCGGTCCACAATCTCAACGCGCTCGAGCAGCTGGCCGCCAGCCTCGCCGCCCTGATGCGAGCCGGACGTTGACACGTCCGGCAGCGCCGAAAAAAAAGGAAGCCCACCATGGAAATGCTCGGAAACCGCCACCTCGGCATCACCCAACAACAAGCCTGGGAAGCGCTCAACGACCCCGAGACGCTGAAGAAATGCATTCCCGGCTGCGACAAGTTCGAGCTGACGGGCGACAACACCTACAGCGTCGCGCTCGCGGTGAAGATCGGGCCCGTGTCGGCCAAGTTCAACGGCAAGGTGGTGCTGTCGGACATCGTGGCGCCCAACGGCTACAAGCTGAGCTTCGAGGGGCAGGGCGGCGTGGCAGGGTTCGCCAAGGGCTCTTCCAGCGTCACGCTCAAGCCGTCGGAAGGCGCCGCCGCGCCCGATGCCGGCTGCGAGCTCGACTACACGGTACAGGCCCAGGTCGGCGGCAAGATCGCCCAGCTCGGGCAGCGGCTGATCGACGGCGCGGCCAAGTCGACCGCCGACGACTTCTTCAAGCGCTTCGAGGCGGAGATGCAGAGCCGCTACGGCCCGCCGCCGGCCGCGGTCGTGGAGGGCGCCGAAGCGCCCGCCGAGAAGACCGGCGTCATGTCCGGCCTCATGAAGAAGATCGGACTCGGCAAGAAGGACGACCCGGTTCCGCCGGGCGACGCCGCCTGAGGAACCTAGGGAGCGAGCCATGGAGAACCTCGACGTCATGGTGCTGCGCACGCTGCGCGATTGGCGGCGTGCCGGCAAGCGCGCGCTGCTGACGACCGTGGTGCGCACCTGGGGCTCGTCGCCGCGGCCCGTGGGCTCGATCATGGCCCTGGCCGAAGACGGCGCGGTGGTCGGCTCGGTCTCGGGCGGATGCATCGAGGACGACCTGATCGCGCGCTACAGCCATGCCCACGGCAAGGGCGAAGACGTGCCGCTGGGCGCACCTCCCGCGCTCGTCAAGTACGGCATCACCGCCGACGAGGCGCACCGCTTCGGCCTGCCCTGCGGCGGTACGCTGGAGCTGCTGCTCGAATACGCGCCCGATGCCGATTCGCTCGACCTGCTGGTGGCGCAACTGGAGCAGGGCCGGCTCATGCGGCGCACCGTCACGCTGGCCACCGGCGCGGTGCGGCTGGCGGAAGCCAAGGCGCCCGACGAGCTCACGGTGAACGACACCGAACTGACCAACACCTTCGGCCCCGAATACCGCATGCTGCTGATCGGCGCCGGCCAGCTCGCCGAGTACCTCGCGACCATGGCCAAGTTCAGCGGCTTCGCGGTCACGCTGTGCGACCCGCGCGCCGAATACCGCACCGCATGGTCGCTGCCCGGCGTGCACATCACCACGGAAATGCCCGACGACGCGGTGCTGGCCTTCAGGCCCGACCGCCGCAGCTGCGTGGTGGCGCTCACGCACGACCCCAAGCTCGACGACCTGGCGTTGCTGGAAGCCCTGCAGAGCGAAGCTTTCTACGTCGGCGCCATCGGCTCGCGGCGCAATGCCGACGCGCGGCGCGACCGCATGATCGAGCACTTCGACCAGACCGACGAATCGCTGGCGCGGCTGCGCGGGCCCATCGGCATCTACATCGGCAGCAAGACGCCGCCGGAGATCGCGGTGAGCGTGATGGCGGAGATTCTCGCGGTGAAGAACGCGGTCAAGCTGCCGCGCGAAATGGAGGTGGCGCGGGCCAAGGAGATGCAGCAGTTGCAGCCGAGCTGAGCGCGCCTGGGCGGCTGCCTCAGTTCGACTTGGCTTCAGGGGGCACGTCGCCGCCCTTTTGCCGTTCGCGGAACAGCGCCGCGCGCATGAGGAAGATGGTGGTGATCGGCGCGGTGAGCGCGATGAACAGCACGATCAGCACCGCGTGCAGGAACAGGCTGAAGCCCTGAACCGAGAAATACACGATGGTGGCGACCGTCATGCACCACACGCCCACCGTCGCGCCCAGCGTGGGCGCGTGGATGCGGCGGAAGAAGGTCGGCATCCGCAGCAGGCCGAAGGAGCCGATGGCCGCGAAGGCCGCGCCCAGCACGGCGAATACGGCGGTGATGATCTCGGCCCACAGCGGCAGCGGGCCAATGATGAAATCGTTCATTCGATCACCTCCCCGCGCAGCAGGAACTTGGCCATGGCCGTGGAGCCGACGAAGCCGAACAGCGCGACCAGCATGGCCGCCTCGAAGTAGACGTTGCTCGCGTAGATGATGCCGAGCACCAGCATCATGAGCATGCCGTTGATGTAGAGGCAGTCGAGCGCCATGACGCGGTCTTGCGCGGTGGGGCCGATCAGCAGCCGCGAGAGCGCGCAGAGCATGGCCACGGCCAGCAGGAACAGCGCGAACTTCAGGGCCCAGAAGAGGACGGGTGTCATGACTCGAAGATCTCCATCAGGGGGCGTTCGTAGCGCTGCTTGATCATCGCGATGAAGGCGGCCTCGTCGTCGAGGTCGAACACGTGGATCAGCAGCGTGCTGCGGTCGAACGACACCTCGCCCCAGGCGGTGCCGGGCGTGAGGCACATGATCATTGCGAGCACGGCCAGGCCGTTGGGGTCGCGCATGTCGAGCGGGATCTGGACGAACTTCGAGGCGATGCCGCTCGTGCGGCGGGTGAGCAGCAGCCGGGCCACGTCGTACGCCGACTTGAGCATGTCGAAGGTCACCAGGAACGACAGCCGCAGCGCGACGCCGGGCCTGCGCATGCGCACGGCGGCCGGGCGCAGGCTCTCGGTCAGCAGAGGCACCGCAATGGCCAGGATCACCGCCGAGACCAGCGTGCTCGCCTCGAGCGACTGGTTGAGCAGCAGCCAGACGACGAAGAGCGCGAACGACAGCGGCGGGGAAGGCAGCAAACGCTTCATGGGGCCGCGCCTTCCTGTTTCTTCACCGCCGCGGGCACGGGGTTGGGCACCTGCCGGGCGCCGAACACCGCCTGGCGATAGGCCACGGGGTTCTTCAGGCCCTGCGCCGTGGCCATGGCATGGCGCATCACGGGCTCGGCCCACACGGTGAGCGCCACGCAGGCCGCGAGCAGGCCCGCCACGGGCAGCACTTCGAGCGCGGGCAGCGAGGGCATGGTGGCGTGCGGCTGGGTCCAGAAGTGGCGAATGCCGGTGCGGCTCAGCGCGATCAGCGACAGGAATCCCGAGACGATCAAGAGCGCAAGGAAGGCCCAGCCGGCGGTGCCGGGCGACGCGCCCCCGAGCACTCCTGAGAGCATTGCGAACTTGCCGATGAAGCCCGACAGCGGCGGCAGGCCCGCCAGCAGCAGCGTGCAGCCCATGAAGCTCAGGCCCAGGAAGGCCACGCCGGCCGGGATGGCGCGGCCGTAGAGCGCCTGCGCCTCGTCGTCGAGGTTCACGTCGGCGAGCGCGCGCAGGTCTTCGGCAAGAAAGGGCGCGTTGCCCGCCGCCTCGTGCGGCGCGACGCTCATGCCGGCGTTGCGCCAGCGCTCGATCATGTCGGTCAGCAGGAAGAAGGCGCTGACCGCGAGCGTGGAGCTCAGCATGTAGTAAAGCGCGCCGGCCCACACGGCGGGCTGGCCGAGGCCGACCGCCGCGAGCAGGGTGCCGGCGGACACCAGCACGCTGAAACCCGCAAGGTTGGACAGCCGCTGCGTACCGACGATGCCGATGGCACCTACGAACAGCGTGGCCAGCCCGGCGGCCACCAGCGCGGCCTGGCCGAAGGCGGCGGAGTCGCCGGTGTCGGGCGCGAACAGCGTGGTCCACAGCCGCAGGATCGTGTAGATGCCGAGCTTGGTCAGCAGCGCGAACACCGCGCCCACCGGGGAGACCGCCGCGCTGTAGGCCGGCACCAGCCAGAAGTTGAGCGGCCACGCGCCGGCCTTGGCGAAGAAGGCGGTCGCCAGGATGGCCGCCGCCGCGTGCACGAGGCCACGGTCGCCCGGCGAGAGTTCGGCGATGCGCATGCCCAGGTCGGCCATGTTCAGCGTGCCGGTCACGCCATAGAGAATGGCCGCGCCGATCAGGAACAGCGAAGACGCCGCGAGGTTGATGGCGATGTAGTGCAGGCCCGCCTGCACCCGCAGCCGGCCGGAGCCGTGCAGCAGCAGGCCGTATGACGCGGCCAGCATCACCTCGAAGAAGACGAACAGGTTGAACAGGTCGCCGGTGAGGAATGCGCCATTCAGGCCCATGAGCTGCAGCTGCAGCAGCGGATGGAAGTGCACTCCCGCGCGGTCCCACCGCGAGGTGGAATAGATCGAGGCCGCGAATGCGATGACGCCGGTGAGCGCGACCATCATGGTCGAGAGCCGGTCGGCCACCAGCACGATGCCGAAGGGCGCGCGCCAGTTGCCCGGCAGGTACACGCCGATGGAGCCGGGGCCGCCGCCGGTTTCGGGCGCGTTCACCCAGCGCAGCAGCGCCAGCGCCGCCAGCAGGCCCACCAGGCCCGAGACCACGCTCAGCGCCGACTTGGCGCGGCGGCGGTTCTCGCCCAGCAGCAGCATGAGCGCGGCCGTGAGCATGGGCACCAGGATCGGCACCGCCACCAGGTGCGGCATGCTGAACTCGAGCAGTTCGTCGAGCAGGTGAAAAACTTCCTTCACTCCGCCTCCTGCCGCTCTTCACCGTCCACGTGGTCGGTGCCGGTCAGGCCGCGCGAGGCGAGCATCACGACGAGGAACAGCGCCGTCATCGCGAAGCCGATCACGATGGCCGTGAGCACCAGCGCCTGCGGCATCGGGTCGGCCGTGTTGGCCAGCGTGGCCTCGAAACCCTTGACGAGCACCGGCTCGCTGTCGACCTTGAGTCGGCCCATGCTGAAGATGAACAGGTTGACCGCGTAGGAGATCAGCGTCAGGCCCATGATGACCTGGAAGGTGCGCGGGCGCAGCAGCATGTAGACGCCCGAGCCGGTGAGAACGCCGATGGCGAGTGCGAGCACGGCCTCCATCAGCGAGCCCCTCCGGCGGCTGCGGCGGCGGCCGCTTCGGCCTCTTTCTCGGCTTGTTCATCGGCCCAGCGGTGGCTTCTTATGGACTGGTGGGCCAGCGCGGTCAGGATCAGCATGGTGGCGCCGAGCACCAGCGCGAACACGCCGATGTCGAAGAAGAGAGCGCTAGGCACGTGCACCTCGCCCAGCAGCGGCAGGTGCAGGTGCGCGGTGTGCGTGGTCAGGAAGGGGTAGCCGAACACCACCGCGCCGCTGCCGGTGGTGAGCGCGAACAGCAGGCCGATGGCGATCCAGCGGCGCGGGTAGATGCGCAGGTGCTCCTCCACCCACTCGGTGCCCGACACGATGAACTGCAACACCAGCGCGACCGACATCACCAGCCCGGCGACGAAGCCGCCGCCCGGCGCGTTGTGGCCGCGCATGAAGAAGTAGACCGACACCAGCACCGCCAGCGGCAGCAGCAGCCGCACCAGCACGGCCGGCACCATCAGGTAGCCGACGGCGGTGTCCTTGGCGCGGCGCGGATTCAGCAGGTCGCTGCTGCCGTCGTCGACCTGCAGGCGCTGCTGGATCGGCAGCGCCATCGATTCGATGGCGGGGCGAAAGCGCCGCAGCAGCGCATACACCGTGAGCGCGACCACGCCCAGCACGGTGATTTCGCCAAAGGTGTCGAAGCCGCGGAAGTCGACCAGCATCACGTTGACGACATTGGTGCCGCCGCCTTCGGTGAGCGCGCGTTCGAGGAAGAAGGGTGAAATGCTCTGCGGGAAGGTCCGCGTCATCATGGCCCAGGCCAGCGCGGCCATGCCGCCGCCGCCAATGGCGGCCACCAGCAGGTCGCGGCCGCGGCGCCCCCAGGGCCGCAGCCGCGCGCGCGCAGGTTGGACGGCGTCCTTGCTGCGCATCGGCAGCCAGCGCAGGCCCAGCAGGATCAGCACCGTGGTCACGGCTTCGACCACCAGTTGCGTCAGTGCGAGGTCGGGCGCGGAGAACCAGATGTAGGTCACGCAAGAGACCAGCCCCGCGCCGGAGGCGAGCATCAGCGCCGCGAGCCGGTGGAACTTGGCCTGCCAGGCGGCGGCCAGCGCGCAGGTGCCGCCGATGAGCCAGGTCATTGCGAACATCGGCGAGAAGGGCAGCGGCTCGCGCGTGCCGGGCGCCGCGGGCGTGGCCCAGAGCGACGCGGCCGCGCCCGCCACGGCCACCACCACGAGCAGCAGCAACTGCCACTGCATGCGTTTGGTGCCGAACAGGCGGCGGCTGCGGCGGCCGATTTCGCTCAGCAGCGCGAGCAGGTGCTCGAAGATGACCTGGCCGTCGAAGCGATGCAGCAGGGGGGTGTTCTCGAGGCCGCCGCCCGCACGCTGGCGGCGCTGCAGCAGGTACAGCATGGCGCCGCCCAGCAGCGCCACGAAGCTCATCACCAGCGGCAGGCTGAAGCCGTGCCACACGGCCAGGCTGTATTCCGGCAGCGTTCCGCCGACCACGGGCGTGGCCGCGGCGGCGAGCATCGGGCCGACCGACCACGCCGGCGCCACGCCCACCACCAGGCACACCAGCACCAGCAGCTCGACCGGCACGCGCATCCAGTGCGGCGGCTCGTGCGGGTGCTTGGGTACTTCGTCGCCGCAGGGCGGGCCGAAGAAAACGTCGAACACGAAGCGCGCCGAATACGCCACGCTGAAGATGCCGGCGATGGTGGCGACGACCGGCAGGCTGAAATCGACCCACGGCGTCGACTGGATGAACACCGTCTCGGCGAAGAACATTTCCTTCGAGAGAAAGCCGTTGAGAAGCGGCACGCCGGCCATCGAGGCGCTGGCAATGATGGCCAGCGTGCCCGTGATGGGCATCAGCCGCATCAGGCCGCTGAGCTTGCGTATGTCGCGCGTGCCCGTCTCATGGTCGATGATGCCGGCCGCCATGAACAGCGACGCCTTGAAGGTCGCATGGTTCATCACGTGGAAGACGGCGGCCACGGCGGCCAGCGGGCTGTTCAGGCCCAGCAGCAGTGTGATGAGCCCCAGGTGCGAGATCGTCGAGTAGGCCAGCAGCGCCTTCAGGTCGCGCTGGAACATGGCGATGAAGCCGCCCAGCAGCAGCGTGATGGCGCCGGCGCCGCCCACCAGCCAGAACCATTGCTCGGTGCCCGAGAGCACGGGCCACAGCCGCGCCATCAGGAACACGCCCAGCTTCACCATGGTGGCCGAGTGCAGGTAGGCCGACACCGGCGTGGGCGCGGCCATGGCGCGCGGCAGCCAGAAATGGAACGGGAACTGCGCGCTCTTGGTGAAGGCGCCCAGCAGCACCAGCACCAGCGCGGTCGGGTAGAGCGCATGCGCGCGGATCAGGTCGCCCGAGGCCAGCACCACGTCGAGCTCGTAGCTGCCGACGATGCGGCCCAGCACCAGCACGCCGGCCAGCAGGCACAGCCCGCCCGCGCCGGTGACGGTGAGCGCCATGCGCGCGCCGCGCCGTGCGTCGCGGCGGTGGTGCCAGTAGCCGATCAGCAGGAAGGAGAAAAGGCTGGTGAGCTCCCAGAACAGCACCATCTGGATCAGGTTGCCCGAGAGCACCACGCCCATCATCGCGCCCATGAACGCGAGGAAGAAAGAGAAGAAGCGCGGTACCGGATCGGAGGCCGACATGTAGTAGCGCGCATAAAGCACCACCAGTGCGCCGATGCCCAGCACCAGCATGCAGAACAGCCATGCGAAGCCGTCCATGCGGAACACGAGGTTCAGCCCGAGGGCGGGAAGCCATTCGATCTCTTGCCGAATCACATTGCCGTGCGCGATCTGCGGGAAGAACCATGCGGCCTGGATGGCGCAGCCCAGCGCCACGAGCCCCGCGAGCGTCGACTCCCTGTTGCGCGCGTTGGAGGGCATCAACGCGGCCAGCACGCTGGCAATGAAAGGGAGTGCGACGAGAAAGACCAGGGGCATTGTGGTTGATTCTATCGGCGGCCCCTATCAAAGGCCTTATCTATAACCGCAAGACATAAGGCAGTTTTCTGGACATTCAGGCCGAGAAAGCCTGCACGGTTCGAAAGCCCAGCCACGTGAGGCACAGCGAGCCGCCCAGGTGCAGCATGAGCGTGGCCAGCGCGAGGCCGAGCCGGCCGTTCATCAGCATGCCGACGACCTCGGCCGAGAAGCTGGAGAAGGTCGTCAGGGTGCCGAGGAAGCCGGTGATGACCATCAGGCGCCAGGCCGGGTCGATGTCCGGCAGGCCGTTGAACACGCCGATGGCGATGCCGATGAGGTAGCCGCCGATCAGATTGACCGCCAGCGTGCCCCAGGGCAGCACGCCTCCGGGGTTGAGCCAAGTGGCAAAGCCCCAGCGCATGAGGGCGCCGACGCAGGCGGCAAGGCAGATGACGAGGGCGTTCAGCAGCATGCGCTGGATTATCCGCAAGCTGTCGCCCCGAGTGAAAAAGCCGCCCGGAGGCGGCTTCGTGATGTGCTGGCGACGCTCAGGACTTCGAGGCCTTGGCCGCCTTGGTCTCCTTCGGCGCGGCGGCCGCGCCGGAGAAGCCCTGGCCGTTGACCGTCAGGCCCTCGGCCGACAGCTTGGCGGCCTTCTTTTCCTTCACGCCCTTCACGCGCTGCATGAAGTCGGGCCAGTCCTTGAATTCCTTTTCCTTGCGCGCTTCGATGATGCGCTTCGACATGGAGGGCCCGACACCCTTGAGGCCGTCGAGTTCGGCGACGGTGCCCTTGTTGGCATCGACCGCTGCGAACGAGGTGATGGCGAACAGCATGGCCGTGGTGGCCAACAGCTTCTTGAACATTTGAAAACTCCCTGTGATTTGTTGATGTGACAGACAGCCGACGAGCACGTCGGCCCGGGCACAACGGGATCAGGGAGCGGGGCGTTGACGCCCTGGGGCCGCAATCGCCTCAGGGTGACCATTGTTCTGAATTGTGGTCAGAGTTCTTCCACGCGGCGGGGTGGATAGCTGTCCCACGCCTGGCAGCCGGGGCAGTGCCAGAAGTACTGGTGCGCCTCGAAGCCGCATGCCGCGCAGCGGTAGCGCATCAGCGGCCGGGTGGCCTGGTCGAGCGCCCGTTGCACCTGCGGATGGAACTGCTCGTGCTCGAAGCGTTCGCCCGCCAGCCAGCGCGATGCGGCCACCAGCGAAGGCTGCTGCGCGAGGTGGGCGATGTAGCCGTCGCGCGGCGTGGGGTGCGGATCTTCGGCGGTGGCGGTGGGCTTGCCGCCGAGGGCGATCAGCGCCTCGAGCACGTCGATCGACGGCGATTCGACATAGCGCCGCTGCAGCAGCGCGAGCGCCTCGCCTTCGCGGTGCGCGCCGACGGCCGCCTGCTGCAGCGTGGCGGCATAGAGCGGCAGCGCGAGCGGCGCGGTTTCGCTGAGCGCCACGAGGGTGTCGAAGGCCGCGGCCGGTTCGCTCTTGCGCAGCTGGAGGTTGGCGGTGTCGATGGCGGGACGCGGTGCCTGCGGCGCCAGCTCGACGGCCTGCGCGAGCAGCTTGGTGGCGCCGGGCAGGTCGCTGGCAGCCACGCGCTCGGTGGCCTGCTCGCACAGGTGGTGTGCGCGGCGCGTGGCGTAGCTGGCCTGATCCGATTCGTCGAGCTTCTGGGCCACGTCTGCGGCCTGCGCCCATTCGCGCGAGCGCTCGTAGATGGCCAGCAGCGACAGGCGGGCCTCGTTCTCGTAGCGCGTGCCTTCGAGCTTCTGCAATGCGGCTTCGGCGCGGTCGAGCAGGCCGGCGCGCAGGAAGTCTTGCGCCAGGGCGTGCTGCGCGCGTTCGCGGTCGCTGCGGCTCAGATCGCCGCGGCCCAGCAGGTGCTCATGCACGCGCACGGCGCGCTGGTATTCGCCGCGGCGGCGGAACAGGTTGCCGAGGGCGAAGTGCAGCTCCTGTGTGTCGGGGTCGTTCTGTACGGCCTCGATGAAGGCGTCGATGGCCTGGTCCTGCTGCTCGTTGAGGAGGAAGTTCAGGCCGCGGAAGTAGGCCTTGGGGGCTTGCCTGTTCTCGAGCTTGAGCTGGCGGATGTCGAAGCGCGATGCGAGCCAGCCCAGCACGAAGGCGATGGGCAGGCCGATCAGCAGCCAGCTGGGATCAAAGTCCATGTTGACGTACGGCGG